>JAIDUB010000067.1 GCA_029060405.1 Duncaniella sp.
GTGTAGATCTCATTTTCGCCGGAGAGCGTGAACAGATGGCGCTTGTCGTAAAGTGTAGTATCGCCACCGGGTTCGATGAAGAAGCCGCGGTTGAAATAGTGTCCTTCACCGTCGGTGGCAAGGAAACTTCCGGCAAGAGCCACGCCGAAAAATTGGGCCCAGCGGCGAAGTGTATCTACGGTATGGCCGTCGTTGGTCTCGGCTATTTGAGAAAGTGTAAGGCGATCAAATACGTAGCCCGTAGTAAAGAGCTCGGGCAATATCACAAGATCGGTATCAGGCTCTACCTCGCGAAGCCGTGAGGCGATAGTGATGATATTTTCGTGAACAGCACCCCCGGTTATATCATGGGCGAGTGTGCATACTTTTAAGATATTCGACATCAGTCTTCGGTGGAGAAACGGTCAGCATAGCGTCCGGTATACGTGCGGTAATAGTCCTTGATAGCACGCATATCGGTATCGACATCGCCAGTGGGTATGAATTCGCGATCGAGAATCACGGTGCGCGACGGAAAGTCGAGAGCCGCAAGAAATATAGGTATATGAGCGCCCTGAGCTATGCGCAGAAACCCTGTGTGCCAGCGTGTGGTAAGCGATCTCGTGCCTTCGGGAGTGATGGCTACGGTAAGGCGCTCGGAGTGATTGAATTTTTCGATCACGGCGTCGGTAAGTGATTCCTTGCGGTCTTTACGCCGGGATACGGGAATCCCTCCGAGTGCTTTGAACAGAATGCTGAGAGGGAAGAAAAACCAAGATTCTTTCATGAGAAAGCCAATCTTCCGCCCCACGGCACGCGAGGCGAGAATGCAGAGGATGAAGTCCCAGTTAGACGTGTGCGGAGCTACCACAATGATGCTTTTAGGTACTTCGGGCACGTTGACGATGACTTTCCACCGGGCCATCTTAAGGATCCAGGCGCATATTCCCATAGCGGATCGAATTTATTTAGCTGCTGCGGCCTTCGCTGCTTCCTTGGCTGCAGCGGGGAGGCAGGCATTCATTTCCTTGATTATTTCCTCGACGCTCTTGTTGAAATCGGCCTTGAGTGATTTGAAAGCTGCCTTATAGTATTGGTTGCGTGCTTTGTTGTAGGCCTTCATGTCGTAATCGAAACTTGAAGGAGTGCGGTCAAATGCAACCGATACGCGCTCTATAGTAGTCTCCTGAAGGTCAGCGATCTTATAAACGATTTCGTTCATTTTTTCAGCGTCGATACCATCGATGGCCCATTTTGCTATGATGCACTCGCCGGCGAGGGCGCCGCAGATATTGCGGATTTCTTTCTTGAGAAGTCGTTTGTTGGACATAACTTTTAGATTATTAGAATTGATTATTTGCAAATTTAACAAATAATTCTGTAATGATGTTGAGTGAGGTGAATATTTTTCAGAACAAAATGCGGGCGAGTGAGTCGCAGTTCTCCGTGATATGGTGACGGAACACAAATTCAAAATCCTTTCCGGCTTTTTCGCCGCGGGACACCGAAAGTGAATAAATGGAAGCGCGTACGTCGAGAAGTTTTTCGTTGAGGGCGGTTTCGTCATTGCCGAGCGCAATTACGCTATCGGCGGCTGCGATAGCGGCAGCCTTGATTTCCGGTGATACTTCCGTTATGTCAGCAGCCGGGACATCGGAATCGTGAGATGAGCAGGAGCAGCCTGAAGCTGCAAAAAGTGTCAGCGCTGACAGGATTATGAAAAGATAATTGAAGATTTTCATATGGAGGTGGTATTACAAGATGGTCATTGCGATTTTGGCACATGCCTCGGCATCGGCGAGGGCATTGTGATGGTTGTAAAAAGGTATGCCGAGAAATTCACATAGCGACGGCAGCGAGTAAGAACCTATAAGGGCGCGTGGAATGGTGCGACGGGCTTTTTCGAGCGTGCATAAGAATTGATAATAGGGGTAATCAAGCCCGTAAGTGCGATGAGCCGCTTTAATGCAGCCTTCGTCGAATCGCTTGTTGTGTGCCACGAGGGGCAGATTGCCTATGAAGTCATTCACGTCGGTCCATACACGGTCAAAGGTACGGGCGCATTCGGTATCGCTCATGCCTATTCCGTGGATGCTCTCGGTGAAATATCGGTTGTAATACTCAGGTTCGGGCTTGACAAGTTCGTAGAATCGGTCAACTATGGCGCCATTTATCACCTTGACCGCCCCAATTGCGCATATGGAGGTGGGGTATTTGTTGGCGGTTTCGACGTCGATGGCTACGAAATTATCCATTAATTACCTGATTGACTTCATTTTTAACTTCTTCCATGAGCCAGCGGGGTGTAGAGGTAGCACCGCATATGCCTATAGAAGTCGCGCCGTCGATCCACTCGGGATTGAAATCGTCGCGACGTGAAATATGATGGGTGCGGGGATTGACCTCCCTGCACTGCTCAAGCAGTACCTTACCGTTGCTGCTCTTGGCCCCGGCAACAAACAGCACTACGTCGTGGGTCGCGGCGAAATTGCGTATGTGATCCACGCGGTTGGCAACCTGACGGCATATGGTATCGTAGGACTTGAAATCGACTCCGGGAGCAATCCGACGTGAAATCTCATCGATTATGCGGCTGAAGCCCTCGAGAGGCATTGTGGTCTGCGAATAGAGGGCGATATCGCGGTTGAAATCTATCGCGTCCAAGCGGTCAGGGCTTTCTATCACGATTGCCTCCCCGTCGGTCTGACCTACGAGACCGTTGACCTCGGCGTGACCTTTCTTGCCATATATTACAATCTGCGGCCGGGGTGTAGAGTCATAAGTGGCTTTGATGCGCTGCTGAAGCCTCAAAACCACGGGGCATGTGGCGTCGATGATTCGTATACCGTTGCGCAGGGCAAGGTCGTAGGTCGAAGGCGGTTCGCCGTGCGCGCGAAGCAGAACCTTTACGTCGTGGAGCTCACGCAGGTCGTCATGATTGATGGTAAGCAGTCCGCGGTTTTCGAGGCGCTCCACCTCGTCGCTGTTATGGACAATGTCGCCAAGACAGTAAAGCGGTTCGCCGGAGTTAACTGAAAGTTCATCTTCGGCCTTGGCGATAGCCGTGACCACTCCGTGGCAGAATCCCGAGCGGTCATCGATCTCAACGGTAGGTGAGCCGGCCATTATTCAGCTGTGATTGAGTTAAACAGATTGAGAAGAAATGCATTCTGCTCGTCGACTGTCATTTCGGAGTTGTCGAGGTCTACAGC
>JAIDUB010000068.1 GCA_029060405.1 Duncaniella sp.
CCTAACGCCAAATAACCCTCCCGCCTAACGCCAAATATCCCTCCCACCAGCCCCACAAACCCTAAAACCTATCCCCTAAAACCTAAAGCCTAATCCCTAAACCCTAATCCCTAAAACCTCCCCCCTAACCCCTAAACCCTAATCCCTAACCCCTAACCCCTAATCCCCAAAACCCGTTAAATTCTGTTAAAACTAAATTATATAAAATATTTATTTCTATCTTTACTGCTGATTAACAACAAGATAAAGGCGAATTCAGAGTATTTTTCATATCGAAAATACAATAAGTCCTCATCAGAAAATACAATAACCCACATACCTTAACTTACCATTTTTTTTACCGTATCATGAACTTTAAAACTTTATTTTTCGGTGTAGCCGCCGTGGCATTGGCCGCCGGTGGCGCGGTCTACGCATCAAGCTATGCCGCAACCGAAACCTCTGCCCCGCAGCGCGCGGCGGCTGACAACCACATCCCCGGAGAACTTCCGGCGGGAAAGTGGACTTACACTATTGCAGCATCAAATGACGGCACGAGTGTAGGATATATCAAAAACGGCGCCACCGCCTCAATTGATTTCACGTGCGACGAAACCGGTGCCTACGAAATGACATGGAATTGCACGAAATGGGCAGACGGAAATGTACTCATTGAAGTAACCGATCTCTCCACCGGAGACAAAGAAATCAGCCAGAATTGGGCTGTAGCGAGCGGGGATCATACAATAGCTCTCGACGGTCTGATCACAGCCGGTGAAAAGAACCTCAAATTTACAATAACCAGTGATCAGGACGGATACATTATGGACTATAAGACTCCGTCTTTCACCAAAGTATCTGATGAATACAAACCTTTCGGCATCCCCGGGACTCTTTCACTAAAGGGATGGGCATGCAACGGCACTAAAATCGAAGATAATAATGGAGTTTATAATATAGGTTACGTCAAAAACAACACTAGCGCCTCCACAGAATTTACTTGCTTGAAAACAGGCGTGTATGACATGAGCCTGACCACCAAGCTCTACGACGGAGGAACTATGAACATTTCCATAATCGACCTCAAAACCGGAGCGAAAGAAATTAATCAGAACTGGACGATAGCCGACGGCGATTGCAATATCCCGCTGCAAGGTCTGATCAAGGAAGGCGAAAAGTCTATTACACTTTCATTTACAAGCGAATCAAGCGGTTTCATAGTTAATTTATGGGAGCCTACATTTACCAAAACAGGCGACACCTATGAAGAAACTGAAGCCCCTGAAGGATGGGATATTATCCCCGGTGAAATTCCTCTGACTCACTGGACCTACGGCGGAGGAAACACCCGACTCGAAAATGAAAACACCAACGTAGGCTGGGTACAGAACGGCGCATTTGCAACAAGCAGTTTCTTCTGTAGTGACCCCGGTGTATATGCCCTCGACATAGATTTCTACTGGTTTAACGCTGCCTGCGATTTCACCATTACGATAACCGACGACGTCACCGCTAAAAAAGAAATAGCATACACTTATACCATCGAAGGCGTCCACCATCCTGAAATAATACTTCCGGGACTCATCACAAAAGGCCGCAAATCAATCAGATTCGATGTCGCTTCCACCGATGGCGGTTTCCTCGTAAACTGGAAAGTTCCTACTTTCAAAAAGGTGGGAGAATCATTTGCCCAGCTATATGATCTAACCGTTAATGACACAGATATCATGGCCGGCGAGGTGGAAGGCTACGACTACGCATTCACCATCCCGATGGACTACAGCGCATCGACCGTGACATTCACCCCCGACGTTAAGGGTGCCACCGCCACCTATACCGCTTCGGGCGACGTAGCTGTGACTGACAACGGCGACGGAACATATTCGATTCCCGCTCCCGCCCCCAACACCGAGACAGTGGTTACCGTTACTCTCAACGCTGAAGAAGGCGCATATAAGGACAAGGAACAGTATACTGTTCGCTTCTTCCGCATAGGAGGTGTAACACTTTCAGGCGTGAGTGTCGATTCATTCAGCCTCGACGCCGCCACAGTCGAAGCGCTCAACAATGATGGCGAAGCTACCGCGGTCGATTACATATTCACCGCCATGCCCGCAGTGACCGCCACATTGCTCGACGGTTCGCAGGCTAAGGTCACATCAAAACTTGAAGGCACCAAAGCCACTTATACAATCACCGGTAAGGCCGGCGACAAAGAAAAGGCCTTCACCCTCACAGTCGACGGCATCCACATCTACACCGCCACTGACAATGACAAGAGCGCTGATCTGCGCTATGACTCAGCCTACAACCAGAGCGACGACACATGGTCAAACGGCCTCTACACAATCGATCCCGTGAATGACGGCTGGGGCGGCACACAGTTCAAATTCAACTACAAGAACGGCCGTAAATTCACTCTCACCTGCCCCAACGATATGAAGGTCAACCAGCTTGTGTTTGCAAGTTTCTATGACAACTATGCCGATGGTAAGATCACTTCCGTGACCTCGGGTGACGCTACGGTATGGCTCCCCTCGGCAAGCACATTCGCCACAGGCGGTCCCGGCTACAACCTTGTGATCAATGTGGAAAATCACGTTGCAGGCACACCGTTTGAAGTAGAATTCGAGGGAGGCTCGCAGCCCGTGATGTGGTTTGAATTCCTCTATGAGATCGCCGTACCCACCGACGCGCCCGCACTTCTCAAGAGCGGCACCACCGACCTCACCGGCAAGAACCACACCGTAGCCAGCTTCACTTTCAACCGCGAGGTAGAGGCTACCGAAGTGGAGTTCAACGGCGCTACCGCCACTTCCCACGTAACCGGCACAACACTCAACTTCCCCCTCTGGGATCTTGAATATGAAACCGAGTACACTCTCACTCTTCCTGCCGGAGCAGTTGTTGACAAATATGGCAACAAGACCACCCAAGACCTCTCGGTGACATTCACCACCGGCAAGGAAGACTACGTGGAAACCCATGACGCCGACCGCTTCATACGCGTGTCGACCGTAGCCGAGCTCCGCGCAACCGTTGACGGTCTGTCCAAGACCAACGGCTCAGCCGACTCCCCCACAACCATTATCTATATCGCCAATGGCGACTATGACCTCGGCACTGACGATGCTACCGCTCATCTCGACATCAATAAGGTATACAACGTTAGCCTCATAGGCCAGAGCGAGGATGGAGTACTGATCCACGGCACACGCACAGGCATATCTTATCCTATTCTCTCCACCCGCAACTCCACCAATATCTATATGGAGAACTTCACCGTACGCAACGACCTTGACTTCGACAAGAACCCGCGCGTAGGAGTGGGCGTGGCTCACTACGGCGGCAACCTCGACGTAATGAAAAATGTCACTCTCCAGAGCATTCAGGACACACAGGTTACCGGCGAACGCGGTTACTACTACAATGTCACCATATACGGTACAGTTGACTTCATTTGCGGTGGTGGCGATCATTTCTACGATCATTGCACCATCGTAAACATCGGCTCGGGTTCGGCCATGATGGCACCGTCAACATCCACAGCCAACAAGCACGGCTACGTGTTCAGCAACTGCACCATAAAGGGCGACGGCGGCTACTACCTCGGCCGTCCTTGGCAGGGTGAGCCCCGTTGCTACTGGATCAACACCACTATGGAGGCACTTCCCACCCCCGCAGGCTGGAACTCGATGGGTAACCTCCCCACCCACTTCTATGAATACAACTCGATGGACGCCGACGGCAATCCCCTCGACCTGAGCGTGCGCAAGAACTCACCCTCGAGCACCAACACCTACGTGCCCGTGCTCACCGCCGAGGAAGCAGCCTACTTCACCCACCACAATGTAGTGGGCTACACCGACAGCTGGGATCCCACCGAGCTTACCGCCGAATGCGAGGCTCCCGTGGTGACTTACTCCGAAACCGGACTCAGCTGGGCACACGTGGCAGGAGCCGCCGGCTACCTCATATATATCGACGGTGCCGCAGCCCACTTCACCACCGACAATCATTTTGATTTCGCCACCGCCGGCCCCGCAGCCGTAATAGCACGCGCAGCCTCTACACGCATGTATAAGGTTGCAGCCGTAAGCGCAAGCGGAAGCCACGGCGCCCTCTCCGAGGAAATAGGCGAGGACGGCACCACCGGCATCGAAACCATAGGAGCCGACTCAGCTGAGGCTGAATACTACAACCTTCAGGGACAGCGCGTAGCCAATCCCTCGACAGGCGTATATATCATGCGTCAGGGTGCAGCTGTGAAGAAAGTCGTCATCAGAAACTGAGACGGCCACGACAATTAAGACAATCAAGACAGGTGGGACATTTTTGCCTCACCTGTCTTTTTTTATCAATTTCAACGATCGATATCAAAAGCAATCTTAGTCGCAAAAAAATCTCTCAAAATTCTTGTAAATCAGCAGCAAAAGCATTAACTTTGCATCCGATTTATGCCGCAACGGGCTCGTAAAAGCGCCGGGATATGCCCGACCGCCCGCCGGAATTAACTGTAAACCAATTAAATAAATGTACGCAATCGTAGAAATTCAGGGACAGCAGTTCAAGGCTGAAGCCGGCAAGTTCCTGTATGTTCACTATCTCGGCGAAGCTGCCAAAGAAGGCGACACAGTTGAATTCGACCGTGTTCTCCTCGCTCAGGCCGATGACGAAACAGTTAAAGTAGGTGCTCCCGTAATCGAAGGCGCCAAAGTAGTTTGCGAGGTACTCAAGAACCTCGAAAAAGGTGACAAAGTGATCGTTTTCAAGAAAAAACGTCGCAAAGGCTACCGTCGTAAAAACGGCCATCGCCAGTATTTCACCAAAGTGTTAATTAAAGAAGTAGTTGCTTAACCCCTTAAAATTCACAACAACATGGCACACAAAAAAGGTGTAGGTAGTTCGAAGAACGGCCGCGAATCAGAAAGCAAACGACTCGGAGTTAAGATTTTCGGTGGTCAGAGCTGCAAAGCCGGCAACATCATCAAGCGTCAGCGCGGTACCCAGCACCATCCCGGTCTCAACGTGGGCATGGGCAAGGACCACACCATCTACGCACTCATCGACGGTGTAGTGGTGTTCACTGTAGGCAAGGAAGGACGTAAATTCATCAACGTCACTCCCGCTCAGGCTTAAGCACTGACTCCTCCGCATTAACAACCCTACATATTCAGGCCGCAGCGCCCCGCGCCGCGGCCTGAATTATTTTTTTTCAAATAATTCCACGGCCGGCTGCTCGAAAACGCCCGAAAAACATTACATTTGCACAAAACAATCAAAACCTGATAATCATGGCATACCCCTACGACAACAACAGCTACAACAACCAAACTCCCCCACCCTTCGGTAACGGAGGCGGCGACTACGAAAACGAGTATCTGATGCGCAACAACCCATTTGACAGCGATCCCCGCTCAGGCAAGAGCCGCGGCGTGGCAGCCCTGCTGGCGATATTCCTTGGCGGGCTGGGCGTGCAGTACTTCTATCTCGGCAAGACCACCGCAGGATTACTCACCATCCTCATCACCATCTGCACCTGCGGTGCATGGGAACTCCTCACCCTCATCCAAGGCATACTCATGCTGTGCATGGACAACCGCTCCTTCCTTCAGAAGTACGTCTACACCACCTCCTCATTCCCCTTGTTCTGACCGATAATTTTTTGCCGCTGAAAAGGCGGTAAGTTCAATATTTTTCGCTACTTTTGCACTGCCGTCGCGGCCCGTAGGGTCACGACGGCAGAAAATCATGAATAAACTACTCATTATAACGTTATTATGAATATTTCTCACATCGAACACGTAGGTATCGCAGTGCCTAACCTGCAGGAGGCAATTGCATTCTATGAAAACGTATTAGGTCTCAAGTGCTTCGCTATCGAGGAAGTCGCTGACCAGAAAGTGCGCACCGCCTTCTTCAAGGTAGGCCAGACCAAGATCGAGCTTCTCGAGGGTACAGCTCCCGAAAGCGCAATCTGCAAATTCATCGAGAAAAACGGCGGCCGCGGCGGTATACAGCATATCGCTTTCGCTATGGAGGACGGCGTGGCCAACGCTCTCGCCGAGGCTTCGGAAAAGGGCTGCCAGCTCATCGACAAGGCTCCCCGCAAGGGTGCCGAGGGTCTCAACATCGCATTCCTTCACCCCAAGAGCACCTGCGGCGCGCTGCTTGAGCTCTGCGAGGATCCCAACAAGTAATTATCAGCATCATGGCGTGAGAATCGGTCCAATGTAAGGACCGATTCTCAAGTCATTTAACCAATCCATATCATCTCACCCATGAGCAATCAGCTTGAAAAAGTAAAAGAACTCATCGCTCTGCGCGAGGAGGCACGCCTCGGCGGCGGCGAGAAGGCTATCCAGAAACAGCACGAAAAAGGAAAATATACCGCCCGCGAGCGTATAGCACAGCTCCTCGACGAGGGCTCGTTTGAAGAAATCGACATGTTTGTGCGCCACCGCTGCCACAATTTCGGTCAGGAGAAGAAATCTTATCTCGGCGATGGCGTGGTGACCGGTTTCGGTACCATCTACGGCCGTCCGGTATATGTGTTCGCACAGGACTTCACCGTATTCGGCGGCTCGCTCAGCGAGACAATGGCCCAGAAGATCTGCAAGGTCATGGACATGGCCATGAAGATGGGCGCTCCCATCATCGGCCTCAACGACTCGGGCGGTGCCCGTATTCAGGAGGGTATCAACGCTCTCGCAGGCTATTCTGAAATATTCCAGCGCAACATCCTCGCTTCGGGCGTGATTCCCCAGATTTCGGGTATCCTCGGCCCCTGCGCCGGCGGCGCCGTATATTCACCCGCGCTCACTGACTTCACCATCATGACCAAGGGTATCTCCTACATGTTCCTCACCGGCCCGAAGGTGGTAAAGACCGTTACCGGCGAGGATGTGACTCAGGAGGCTCTGGGCGGCGCTTCGGTTCACGCTTCAAAGAGCGGTGTGGCTCACTTCGCAGCCGAGGACGGCGAGGAGACGCTGAGCATCATCCGCAAGCTTTTCAGCTATATTCCCCAGAACAATCTCGAGGAGCCGCCGCTGGTAGAGTGCACCGACCCCATCGACCGTCTCGAGGACTCGCTCAACGAGATTATCCCTGACTCGGCCAACCGTCCCTACGACATGTATGAGGTGATAGGCGCTATCATCGACAACGGTGAATTCCTTGAAATCCAGCGTGACTACGCCAAGAACATCATAATAGGTTTCGCCCGCTTCAACGGTCAGGCCGTGGGTGTGGTAGCCAACCAGCCCAAGTTCCTTGCCGGCGTGCTCGACAGCAACGCTTCGCGCAAGGCCGCCCGCTTCGTGCGCTTCTGCGACGCATTCAACATTCCTCTGGTCACGCTCGTCGACGTTCCCGGCTTCCTCCCCGGTACAGGTCAGGAATACAACGGTGTGATACTTCACGGCGCCAAGCTGCTCTACGCCTACGGCGAAGCTACAGTGCCCAAAGTGACCGTGACACTCCGCAAGAGCTACGGCGGCAGCCACATCGTGATGTCGTGCAAGCAGCTCCGCGGCGACATGAACTATGCATGGCCTACGGCTGAAATCGCCGTGATGGGCGGTGCAGGTGCCGTAGAGGTGCTTTACGCCAAGGAGGCCAAGGCCAGCGACGATCCCGCCAAGGTGCTCAAGGAGAAGGAGGAGGAATACAACAAGCTCTTCTGCAACCCCTACAACGCAGCCCGCTACGGCTACATCGACGATGTGATCGAGCCGCGCAACACCCGCTTCCGCATCATCCGTGCCCTGCAGCAGCTCGCTACCAAGAAGGTGATCAATCCCGCCAAGAAGCACGGCAACATTCCTCTGTGATGCCGCGGCAGGCGAATAAGTAACGTAATCATCAACCCTACCACAACTCACAACACGATAATGAAAAAACGTCTTTTCATGTTGTTGGCTGTCATAACGGGCCTTTCGCTCTCGGTCATGGCTCAGGGTCGACGCGGACTGCGCATCAATGAAGTGATGGTGGTCAACGACTCGAGCGTGGTCGACGACTTCGGCAACCGCACGGCTTGGATCGAGCTTTTCAACTCGACTTTCGGCCCGCTGGAGATATCGAGCATATACCTGACCAACGACAGCACCAACCCCAAGAAATATCCCGTGCCCTTAGGCGACGTCAACACCGAGATTCCCTCGCGCCAGCACGTCCTTTTCTGGGCCGACGGCCAGCCTAACCGCGGCACGTTCCACACCAACTTCGTTCTCACTCCCGGTGAGGACAACTACATCGCCATCTACGATGCCAACGGCATTTCGCTCATCGACGAGGTGGTGATTCCGGCATCGCTCCTTCCCGGCCAGTCCTACGCCCGCAGCGAGGACGGACAGGGCGAATGGGAGGTCCGCGACGGCTCCGACAGCCACTACGTCACTCCTTCGAGCAACAACATCATCAAGTCGACCAACGGCAAGGTGGAAATGTTTGCCGAGCAGGATGAGAACGGTATCGGTATGGCTATCATGGCGATGGCCATCGTGTTCAGCGCACTGCTCATACTGAGCATATGCTTCTACGGCCTGAGCAAGATAGGCGAGAACATGTCGCGCCGCCGCAAGAGCAAGACCCTTGCATCGGTCACCGACGATCCCGCCCACCACGCCGAGGGTGACTCCGGTGAAGCTATCGCCGCCATCGTCATGGCTCTCCACGAGCATCTCGACGCCCACGACAGCGAGAACACCGTGCTCACCATCAAGAAGCTCCGCCGCGCCTACTCGCCGTGGAACTCCAAGATCTACGGTCTCCGCGAGATTCCCAACCGCCATTAATCCCCCCACAAACCCAATCAGTCATGAAAGAATACAAATATAAAATCAACGGTAACAGCTACACCGTATCAATAGGCGACATCGACAACGGCCTCGCTACCGTGCAGGTCAACGGTGTGCCCTACAAAGTGGAATTTGAAAAGAGCGAAAAACCCGTGACCATCGTCAACGCTCCCCGTCCCGTAGCAGCTCCCCGCACCGAGTCAGGCGCCAAGATCATAGCATCGGCCAAGGCTGCTTCAGGCAAGGGCAATCAGGTGAAAGCACCTCTGCCCGGCGTGGTGATGACCGTAAACGTAAAGGTAGGCGACTCAGTCAAGGCATCGGATACCGTACTGGTGCTCGAGGCCATGAAGATGGAGAACGCCATCCATGCAGGCTACGACGGCCGCGTGGCATCGATTTCCGTTAACCCCGGCGACTCGGTGCTCGAGGGCGCAGTGCTCGTGACCATCGAATGATACCGGTGACGGTCACTCTATTATCACATTTTCATGTAATATCCATCAGTAATTCCATCTGTCACTATGTCATTCGGTGATTTCCTTCTACAGAATCTCTCGGAATTCTGGCATCTAACCGGTTTCTACAATGCCACGTGGGAACACATTGTGATGCTTCTCGTGGGCCTTTTCTTCATATGGCTCGCCATCAAGAAGAATTTCGAGCCCATGCTCCTTGTCCCTATCGGATTCGGTATACTTATCGGCAACATCCCGTTCAACACCACCGCCGGTCTTGAGATCGGTATTTACGAGGAGGGTTCAGTGCTCAATATCCTCTACAACGGTGTATCGGCCGGATGGTACCCGCCCCTCATCTTCCTCGGTATCGGCGCCATGACCGACTTCTCGGCTCTGATCGCCAATCCGAAGCTGATGCTTATAGGCGCGGCCGCCCAGTTTGGTATCTTCGGAGCCTATATCGTGGCTCTCTTCCTCGGATTCGCGCCTGATCAGGCCGGTGCCATCGCCATAATCGGCGGTGCCGACGGCCCCACGGCAATCTTCCTGTCGTCGAAGCTCGCACCCAACCTCATGGGCGCCATCGCAGTGTCCGCTTACTCCTATATGGCACTCGTGCCTGTGATACAGCCGCCTATCATGCGTCTGTTCACCACAAAGAAGGAGCGCCTGATCAAGATGAAGCCCGCACGTGCCGTGTCGCAAAACGAGAAGATACTCTTCCCTATCGTAGGTCTTATCCTCACCTGCTTCGTGGTACCTTCGGGTATACCTCTGCTCGGTATGCTTTTCTTCGGCAACCTGCTGCGTGAGTGCGGCGTGACCAACCGTCTCGCCAAGACAGCCTCCAACGCTCTTACCGATATCGTGACCATACTTTTAGGTATGACCGTGGGTGCCTCAACTCAGGCCACCGAGTTCCTCACCGCCGAGACTATCTTCATCTTCCTGCTCGGCTTCATGGCCTTCATCATCGCATCGTCGAGCGGCGTGCTCTTCGTGAAGCTCTTCAATCTCGTGCTTCCCAAAGACAAGAAGATCAACCCGCTTATCGGTAACGCCGGTGTATCGGCTGTGCCCATGTCGGCCCGAATCTCCAACAACCTCGGTCTTGAGTACGATCCGTCCAACTATCTGCTCATGCACGCCATGGGTCCCAATGTGGCCGGCGTGATCGGTTCGGCAGTTGCAGCCGGTGTGCTCTTGGGCTTCCTCGCATGATGATTCACGGCTCCGGCCGGTGAAAAAAAATACATTCCTTAACATGTCACTCTCCCGGAGAGGCACTCCGCGGGAGTGACATTCTTTTTTTAACAATAGCTAAATGACGGCCTAACATAACTCATTTCAAAACCTTACATAAAACAATAGTTAAAATTTCCGCGAAGGGCGCAAAAAAAGAACACCTGACATAAACCATACTTAGTTGTAAAATGTTGTAAATACAGCAAAGCTAAGAAATCTATCTTTATTCACTCATTCAATTCACGGAACTAACGGCACGTCACTTTTTGCCATTTTAATTCATCTGCTTAATTATGGTAACAAAAGCTGTCATCGACTCCATCTACCGTCAATACGACAAGGCTCCCCGCCGCCCCGAGGATCTGAACCTTGCCCTGCTCTTCGATTACGCCTTCGAAAACCACGGCATAATAATCGACGATAACGATCTTTACATCACATCGATCGACCCGGCATCTCCTTTTGCTTGCATTCCCCTCGACCGTATCCACCAGATACTCGAGTTTTCCGAAGTAATAGCCATCGTGCTCCCTTCGGCCATAATATTCCTCAACAAGAAAAATTCCGACGTCAACATCCACATCAAGATGGAGCGCCGCTCCCTCTGGGATAAGCTCAGCTCGGCTTTCTCCCGCATAGCCGACGATCTCAACCCCGCCGACATGATCGAGGAAGATATCCCCGTGTTCAAGCATGATCCCGTCGTGTGATCCGCTAAGCCGCGTGGCGCTTCTCACCGGCACCGACGGCCTCGACCGTCTCCGCTCATGCCGCGTGATATTGTTCGGCACCGGTGGTGTGGGCGCTTGGGCAGCCGAAGCGCTCGTAAGGTCAGGCATAGGCCGGCTCACGATAGTCGATGCCGATAGTGTGGCTCCGTCCAACATCAACCGGCAGCTCCCCGCACTGCACTCAACCATAGGACAGGAAAAGACAGCCGTATTGCGCCGTCGCCTGCTCGACATAGCCCCTGAGGCCGATATTGAGGCCGTTCAGGGGTTTTACAATGCCGATACGGCAGCTGATTTCAACCTCGGCGAGTATGATTATGTGATCGACGCCATTGACTCGCTCTCCGACAAGGCCCTGCTCATCCTCAACGCTACGGCCGCCGGCACCACGCTGTTCAGCTCCATGGGCGCGGCGCTGAAGATGGATCCGCTGAAAATTTCCGTGGCCGAATTCTGGAAAGTGACAGGCTGTCCGCTTGCAGCCGCCCTTCGCCGCCGCTTCAAGAAGTCGGGACATATGCCTCGGCGGAAATTCAAGTGCGTCTACTCCCCCGAGTTGCGCGCCAACCATCCCGAAGCAGTTGATCTCACCTCTGAAACCGCCCTCAGCTACGGCAAGGTGGCCGTCAACGGTGCCCTGATGCACATTACCGCCACCTTCGGCCTCATCCTCGCCTCGCTCGTAATCCGCCACCGCCTCGGCGAGAAAATCGGGTAAGGATTCAGGGGACGATTAGGATTAGGACGATTAGGACACGTCGGACTTGTCTGAATTGTCCGAATTGTCTGAATTGTCCGAATCGCTCGTCCGGGCTGTGTCATCGGGCGGGGTTCTTTCGGGGATTTTTCCATTTTCGCAGCGGAGTGTGGGAAAATTTCGTTACCTTTGTGGCGAAATCCATCCATTATGTAATTCGGCAACCATGAGCAAGATTCAAGCAAGAGGCAATCGCCCTGAAGTCAAGCCTAAAAAGGCTCTCGGCCAGCACTTCCTTACCGACGAGGATGTAGCCCGCCGCATTGCCTCGACTCTCGATGTGGCTCCCGACATGCCGGTGCTCGAAGTGGGGCCGGGTATGGGCGTGCTCACGAAATATCTTATTGCCGACGGCCGCGACCTCAAGGTGGCCGAAATCGACACGGAGAGCGTAGACTATCTCAAGCGCAATTTTCCGCAGCTCGACAGCCGTATTCTCGGCACGGATTTCCTGAAACTCGACCTTGACCGGGTGTTTCACGACGCGCCTGAGATTGCCGTGATCGGCAATTATCCCTATAATATTTCATCGCAGATATTTTTTCACGTCCTTGACTACAAGGATCGCGTCACATTGTGCTCGGGAATGCTGCAGAAAGAAGTGGCGGAGCGCATAGCCGCTCCGGCCGGAAGCAAGGCGCGCGGCATACTGAGCGTGCTGCTGCAGATGTGGTATGACGTGGAATATCTGTTTACCGTGGGGCCCGAAGTATTCTGTCCGCCACCCAAGGTGCAGAGCGGTGTGATAAGGATGACCCGCAACAGCGTGACCGATCCCGGCTGCGACCCGCAGCGGTTCAAGACGGTGGTCAAGACGGCTTTCAACCAGCGACGCAAGACCCTGCGCAACTCACTGCGGGGACTTTTCCCGGCGGGTGTACCGTTGCCCGACGACGAGATACTGAATCTGCGTCCCGAGCAGCTGACCGTGGAGCAGTTCGTAGCTCTCACCCTCTTGATTTATCCTAAGGAATAAGCCGCCGCGCGGCGATTAAATTCTACTCCTCACCTACCACGATGAAAGACTTTTCGCCCGAATACATATCCAATCTGCGCAAGATAATAAGCGACCGTCTTGACGACGAGGCGCGCCGCGAGCTTGCCGACCTTCACCCGGCCGACATAGCCGAACTATATCAGGATCTCGACCTCGAGGAAGCCGAGTATCTGTTTAAGCTCCTTGACGAGGAGACGGCGGCCGACGTGCTCATGGAAATCGATGAGGACGACCGCCGCAAGCTGCTCTCGAGCATGAACGCCGAGGACATCGCCAAGCAGATCGACCACCTCGACACTGACGATGCCGTAGACATCATGCAGGAGCTCGACGAGGACGAGCGCGAGAAAATTCTCTCGCACATCGACGACGTGGAGCAGGCCGGCGACATCATCGACCTTCTGAAATATGACGAGGACACGGCCGGCGGATTGATGGGTACGGAGATGATCGTGGTCAACGAAAACTGGTCAATGCCCGAGTGCATTCGCCAGATGCGTCTGCAGGCCGAGGATCTCGACGAGGTATATCAGGTGTATGTGATCGACAACGACGAGCGCCTGCGCGGCATCCTTCCGCTCAAGACTCTTATCACCCACCCGTCGGTCTCAAAGATAAAGCACGTGATGGAGCAGGATTTCCCATCAGTGAAAGCCGACGCGCCCATCGACGAAGTAGCTCTCGACTTCGAGAAATATGACCTTGTGGCAATGCCGGTAATCGACTCCATAGGGCGACTTGTGGGTAGAATCACCGTCGACGACGTGATGGATCAGGTGCGCGAATCGCAGGAGCGTGACTATCAGCTGGCCAGCGGTCTTTCAAGCGACGTAAGCGCCGACGACTCCATCCTTTCGCAGACCAAGGCGCGTATACCGTGGCTTCTCATAGGAGTATGCTCGGGAATAGCCGCTTCGATGATTCTGGGCGTATTTGAGAGCCAGATTGCCGCCGTGACCGCCCTCGCTCTGTTCATCCCCATCATAGGAGGCACGGGAGGAAATGTGGGCGTGCAGGCATCGGCAATCGTGGTTCAGTCGCTTGCCAACGGTTCGCTCGACGTGAAAGAGTTTTCCAAGCAACTGTGCAAGGAACTACTTGTGGGACTGCTCAATGCCACCATAATTTCAGGCGTCATGCTGATTTACAACCTGATAATGCTTCCGGGACAACTTAGCGTTACACTTTCAGTCGCGTGCTCGCTTTTCGTTGTGGTGATGTTTGCCACCATACTCGGAACGGTGGTGCCGCTCACACTCGAAAAACTGAAAATCAATCCCGCACTCGCCACCGGACCCTTCATTCAGATATCCAACGATATAGTGGGACTCGTTATCTATGTGATGATCGCCAAGTGGTTCCTGCAGCTTTTCGGGCAATGACAACGCGGCTCAACTTCGGTTGAACGGCCTGATCACGTGCATCCCGTCGCGGTTGTGAAAAGTGAACGCCACCACACCGTCGATACTCTCGGCCGTATAGTTAATGAAATAC
>JAIDUB010000069.1 GCA_029060405.1 Duncaniella sp.
GGTGTGAGGGGGTGGAGAGAAATTTTGTCTATGGGTGGGTTGGTTATAGAAGCGAGAAGGATTAATGCCACTGCACTCGATCTCAAAGGCCCATTAACCCGATCCCTCACCCAAAGACAAACCCCCTAAAGCCTAACCCCTAAAGCCTAATCCCTAAAACCTAACCCCTAATCCCTAAAACCTAACCCCTAATCCCTAAAACCTAATCCCTAACCCCTAAATCCCCCTAACAAAATCTAAAACCTTAAAAAAATTTTGACGGGAACGGAAATAATTGTAACTTTGTGCGTTAAAATCCGCGGGATGCCCTTCAGGCGACCGTGTGAGGCTACCACATTAATAATATTAACCGATTATAATCAAAAACCTTAAAAGCATATAATGGCAACACTTGAAAAAATCCGCAGCAGATCAGCCCTCCTGCTTATCATCGTGGGCGCTGCACTGCTGGCATTTATCATCGGTGACTTTTTCACCTCTGGCCGCACACTCTTCGGCACCGGTACCACTCTTGCAAAGGTGGGCAACAAGAAAATCGACGTTCAGGAATTCCAGCAGCGCGTTCAGGCCGCCTCGCAGCAGATGCAAGGCCGCAAGATCGACGGCTCAGTGCTCAACCAGCAGGTGCTCAACACCATGATTACCGAGAAACTCTTTGATCAGGAAGCTGAGGATCTCGGCCTTAACGTTACTTCCGAGGAGCTTACATCGGTAATGCTCGGCGACAATGCCGCTTATGTCAACCGCATGGTGCAGCAGCAGACCGGTGCTCCCGATGCCAAGACTTTCTATGATATGGCATTCAACCCCTCGAAATACGGCGTTCCCGCTGCTGAGGCTCAGCAGTATCAGCAGTATTGGATCGATCTCGAGAAGCAGATGGAGCAGAACCTTCTCCGCCAGAAGTTTCAGACTCTCTTTGCCGGTACTTTCGTAGGTAATGATCTCGATGCCAAGGCTCTCTATGAGGATAATGCTTCAACCGCCAAAATCGTCTATGTAAAGAGCGACTATTCGGCACTCAACGATGACGAGTATGCTCCCTCCGATGCTGAAATCAAGGCTCTCTACAATGATGAAAAGAACCTCTACGCTCTCAGCGAACCCGTGAGCACGGTAAATTACATCGCTGTCGACATCGCCCCCTCGGCTGATGACAAGGTAAAGGGTCAGGCTAAGGTTGAAACTTTCCTTGAGGATCTTAATGCCGATGCCGCTTCGGTAGGTAACGGCGATACCGAATTTGATATGGACCGCGCAAAGCAGGTTAAATCATCGCTCAACTCTCAGACTGCCGAGGCTCTCGCCGAAATGCAGACCGGTGAGGCTCGTCTGGTTTCAAAGGTCGGCAACAACTACACTTTAGCCAAGCTCTTCGGCTGTTCCAACGAACTTGCCGAAGTGACCGTTGACTTTATGGTAGTGGATGGCGCAGCAAAGGCTGACTCGCTCATCGCCGCTCTCAATGCCGGCGCATCGTTTGACTCGATTTCCGCTCAGGCTCTCCAGTCGCAGAAAGCTTATAAAGTTTCACTCCTTGACAATCAGGTCGCAGAGCTTCGCGATGTGCTCACCGGCGCTACCGTAGGCCGCTACTTCACCCCCGACACCGCAGCCGAGGCTCAGTATACCCGCATCTTCAACGTGACCGAGAAACCCGCTCCCGTGGAAGTGGTTGACCTCGCCACATATACATATGAGGTGCTTCCCTCGGCCGCCACTATCAACAAGCTCCAGAGCGAACTTATGGATTACGTGGCTGCCCACAATAACGCTAAGGCATTTGCCGATAGCGCTCAGGCTGCAGGATATACCACATTCCCCGCTCAGGTTACACCTTCCACTCCTTCGATAGGCAATCTTGAAGATTCACATGCTGCTGTGGCTTGGGTGATTGATGCCAAGAAGGGTCAGGTATCTCCCGTGTTCGGCGACGAGCAGTCAGGCAAATTCTTCGCCGTAGCTCTCAACGATATCTACGATGACGAGTTTGTTCCCGTGCGTGATCCCCAGCTTAATGCCACTTACACCGCCCGCGCCCGCAACGATAAGAAAGCAGCCGCTCTCATGGAGCAGTACAATGGCAAGGCAAGCGACCTCGCCGGCTATGCCAAGCTCCTCGGTGTAACCCCCGATACTACTGATGTTAACTTCGGTCAGGTGCAGGTGCCCGGTATAGGTATCTATGAGGCTGAAATCCTCGGTAAGGTCGCTAATGCGAAAGCCGGTCAGTTCCTCGGCCCGGTAAAGGGTAACAACGCTATCGTGTTCATGCAGGTTACTGAAGTTGCCCCCGCAGCCCGTCCCTATGACGCGACTCAGGATCAGGCCCGCTACAATCAGCAGCGTGGCGCACAGCGCATGATGGGCAATATGGAAGCCATCATGCTCGGCAACAAGAAGGTGAAAAACAACATGACTACTTTCTTCAAGTAATCACTCCGTATATCGCATAATCGCAAGGGCGGCCCGCGCAAGCATGGCCGCCCTTGCTGTAAGTTCGGATTTTTATTGTAATTTTGCCGACGGATGCCGTGAACTTTAGGATAGTGCGGCAGCGTTTTAACTAAGTAGTTTAAAAAAACGATTTATAACTATCATCAATCATGATTGACAATATATTGAATGAAGCAGAAGTGGAGCGCGCGGTGCTCGTGGGGCTTGTTACTCCTACCCAGAATGAAGCGAAGGCTACCGAGTATCTCGATGAGCTCGCTTTTCTTGCCGACACCGCCGGCGCTGAGACGGTAAAGACGTTTCTTCAGAAGGCCGACTATCCCAATCCGCGCACATATGTCGGCAAAGGCAAACTTGAGGAGATACGCGCCTTTATCGAGGACAATGACATAGGTATGGCGATATTTGACGATGACCTTACTTCAAAGCAGGTAGTGAATATCGAGCGCGAGCTTAAAGTGAAGATTCTTGACCGTACCAGTCTGATTCTCGATATTTTTGCGCGCCGTGCCCGCACTGCCAACGCCAAGACTCAGGTCGAACTTGCCCAGTATCAGTATCTGCTCCCCCGACTGACCCGAATGTGGACCCACCTTGAGCGTCAGCGAGGCGGTATAGGTATGCGCGGGCCCGGCGAGACTCAGATAGAGACCGACCGCCGAATAATCCTTGACAAAATTTCCCGTCTGAAAAAGGAACTTCAGGATATCGACAAGCAGAAGAGCGTGCAGCGTAAAAACCGTGGCAAGCTCACGCGCGTGGCTCTCGTGGGATATACCAACGCAGGTAAATCCACGCTGATGAACGTGCTCAGCAAGAGCGACGTATTTGCCGAGAACAAACTCTTTGCCACCCTTGATACCACCGTGCGCAAGGTTATCATCGACAACCTGCCGTTTCTTCTCACCGATACCGTAGGGTTTATACGTAAATTACCTCACCACCTTGTAAACTCGTTTAAATCCACCCTCGACGAGGTGCGTGAGGCTGATATCCTCGTGCATGTGGTGGATATTTCACATCCTAACTTCGAGGAACAGATTGAAGTTGTCAACAAGACCCTGCGCGATATATGCGGCTATCAGGAGAAGCCCGTGATTATGGTTTTCAATAAGATCGACGCCTTTACCTATACTCCTAAGGATGAGGACGACCTCACTCCCGTGAAGCGCGAAAATGTGTCGCTCGAGGAGCTTGAACGCTCATGGATGTCGCGCATGCCGGGCGACTGCGTGTTTATATCCGCTCGCACCGGGGCCGGTGTCGACAAGCTCAAGCAGCTGCTTTATGATCGCGCCCGTGAAGTGCACCTCACCCGCTTCCCCTACAACGATTTCCTGTATCAGAATTACACAGATATGGAATAAAAAATGTATGGAGCGGGGGGCGGCGATCCCCGCTCCATTTTGGTTACCGTGTGACTATGGCTATAGTTTCGGAAAGAGAGGCTGCGGGGAAGGTTATGCTGTAGATCAGGTTGCGGGCGGTGACTATGCCGTCGGCGATTCGGGTGCAGTCTATTTCGGTAAGTGACAGGCCGGGAGTAAGTGCAGCCTTGTATACGGCTTCCTTAGCGGTCCATGCTTTGAGTTTGTCAACGGGCGCTGTGAATAATTCGCTCTCGGCATCTGATAAATATCTGCTCTGAACTCTTTCGAGCTGGACTCGATAGGTCTCTACATCTACACCGAGGGCTTCTTCGGCATCGGCCACAGCTATCGCAACCGTGGAGGCGGAGTGGGATATTGATACCAGATGTTCCTTCCCCGCTGATATGATCAGCGGAGCCCCTGATGGCTTGTGGGAATAAAGAACCTCGTTTCCGAATATTTCCCGCAGCAATGCCAGCGTGGCATTACGTTCGTTGGCGGCACGGGATTCTCCCGACTTCAGTGGTGGCAGCGGGCTGACGTAAAGTTTCATCAGAGTGAGCGCAGAAGGGTTTCCACGTCGCGGGTCACGCAGTCGACCACCGGTGCGAGTGAGTCAGGCCGGAAGCCGTCGGCTACATTCACCATCAGCGCGCCTGATATCACATTTTTTTCAGAGACGCCTATAAACTGCACGGGGGTAGCGGTGCCTGAGCCGGTGACGAGAATGCGGCAGTCATATCCGGCGGGGGTGCTGAACTCCATCAGGTCGCTTTTAAATCCGCCTGAATTAAGAGCCATGCGCTCAAGCCGGTTTTCGACCACGCCGCTGACTGAGGAAGGTGTGACAGGAGTGACGCTGCAATATAATGTGGCGTTTCCAAGTGTGGGATACACTATGTCGACCCAAGTGGAGGGCCCGTCGGGCCGCTTTTCGAGAGTGCGGGCAGCGCTGTTAGTGACCAGCTTCAGCCCGTCGCCAAGCAGCAGGGTGTCATATTCAGCCGCGGGAATCTCAATGCGATGATAGGCACGTGGACGAGGCGTGGCCGACTCATTGCCGGCGCCGTTGCATGCGGCCGCAGTGAGCGCGACAAGACATATGTACTTACTTATCTTCATGGGCAGGGCGTGACTGATCGGTCTGCACGTCGGGCATCACCTTTACTCTCACATTGGCTATGCGGTGGTTTTCAATCGAAAGCACGAGAAAACGGCAACGGCCGTATACGATCGACTCCTTTTCCTTGGGAAAATCGCCCTTTATAGCAAGAAGCATTCCGGCAAGGGTCTCGCAATCTTCGGTCACGGCAGCATATTCCTCTTCATCCTGCTCGGTGATGCGCAGGAAGTCGTTGAGGAGTGTTTTTCCGTCGAATATGAATGTATTGTCGGGCAGTCGGCGGTAATTCTGCTCCTCGTCATCGTATTCGTCGTTGATGTCGCCCACTATTTCCTCAAGCACATCCTCAAGAGATACGATGCCTTGAGTGCCTCCATATTCATCAATCACTATGGCCAGATGCACGCGGCGCTTGCGGAAGTCCTCAAGCAGATCGTCGATCATGCGCGATTCGGGCACATAGTAAGGCTCCCGCATGAGCGACTGCCAGCGAAAATCTTCGGGTCGCTTTTCGATATACGGCAGCAGGTCACGGGCATAGAGCACGCCCCTGATATCGTCCATCGACGTGTCAAATACCGGCAGACGGGCAAATCCTGTGTCGATTACAACTTTCATCACCTCGTCAAATGTTAGGTCAATGTCAAGACCTGTCACGTCGACGCGCGGTGTCATTACTTCCGAGGCAGTGGTGTCGCCGAATTTCAGGATGCCTTCGAGCATTTCCTTATTGTCGCCTGATGTCACCTGTGCTATTTCGAGAGCCTGCGACAGGTCATCGGCCGTAACGGTCGACGCCTGTTTCTGAACCACCTTGTTGACTATTACCGAGCTTCCTACAAGAATGGATGACAGAGGGTAAAATATCCGGCGAATGAAGCAAAGCGCCGGAGTGGCCATGCGAGCCCACTTCAGATTGTTGGAATTGGCATATAGTTTCGGAAGTATTTCTCCGAAAAGGAGTATGAGAAACGTAAGCAATACCGTCTGGAGTATGAAACTCAGCACCGGAGGCATACCGTCAAATATCGGCCCGAGTGCGAAGTTACACAATACTACGATCGTTACGTTGACAAGATTGTTGGCGATAAGGATTGTGGCCAGCAGTCGCTCGGGCTTTTCGAGCAGATCGAGTGTGCGGCGTCCGCCGTCACTTTCCTCAAGTTCCTCGCATTCTTCTGAGGTAAGCGAGAAAAAAGCTATTTCACTCCCCGAGATAAATCCCGAGATAAGCAAGCATATACCCGCGAGCAGAAGCGCTGTAATCTCGCTGCCGCCGAATGTGGTTACGGAAAGATTTATAAGATTTAATATCAGGCCGCCGGGAGCGGCCATCGGTAAAGGATCAGGGTCCAAAGTCAGGAGATATTAGTAAAACAATCACCTCGCTCAGCGAGGCATTATCGGTGCAAAATTAATAAAAATATGTAGATTGACAAAAAATATCGCCGCGACCCTTCAGCGGGGCAGCGGCGATAATATGTTTCGTGTAAATCAGATTATTCAAGATAACCCATATGATCATTTTCATAGAAAATTGACCATCCGTCGCCTAGGGCGAATGAACCTACGTCGGCATCACGAGGAACACCTACTACTGCATTTTCAAGAACGACGGTATCGAAAGGCCACTCATCTGATATGGGATAGTAGTCAAGTTTGGGAGCCGAGGGATTATATACATAGATTTCTTCGATGGGACAACCCTTGAATGCACACCAGTTGATGAGGTTTACGCTTTTACCGATTTCAAGAACTTTGGCAGGGTTATTAGCATAGGCATAAGCTCCAATTACTGTAACGGCATCAGGTATAACAATTTCAGTGAGTGAACATCCGCTGAAAGCATAGCTGCCTACGTAGGTCACATTGGCGGGAATATTTACTGAGGTAAGACCTGAGCAACCGTCGAACGCATGATTGTCGATGTAAGTGACGGTATTGGGAATATTCACGGCAGTGAGTTCGGTGCAGGCCATGAAAGCCTTGGCGCCGATTTTGGTAACCTGAAAGCGGCGGTCGCCTGACTCGATGGCACCGGGGATATTGACTGCGCCGATGTAGTTGCCGGTAGTAACGGTGCAGGTATTGTCGGAGTTGAGGATGTAAGTGATGCCGTCGACAGTCACAGTCTCGGGAGCGTTGTCATCGTCGTCGTTACACGAGGTGAGGGCGAGCGAGCCAATGGCCAGCATTACCATCATAAATGCCTGAAATACTCGTAATTGAAGTTTCTTCATTGTGAGATGAAAATTTGGAGTTATAGTTATTTGTTTATTTGACAGGAGAATTTTTGCAGCTCGATTATCTATGATTGGTTGTACCTTATGAAAAACACATAAGCGTTACGGATGAAAGATTTTTCCGAAAACTTTTGCAAAGATATATAAAAATTGCAAAACTTCTTACAAATCTTTAAAATTTTAACACAATTCATTACGAGATTTCCCTCTTAAAGAGCTATATCGTAGCTTTTAGTCAACGGGAGTAGAAGCCGATGAACGAAATCATGCGGAATTTACAGCTTAAAGGGCTCACGCGCTGCAACTTTTTTTTGCCGTGGCGGAAATAATTATTAATTTTGTGGCGAGACTGATAGCTGTGTTATAGTATAAGTAAGTTTCAGAAATTGGTTTATATCAATCTTCGGCTTGATATAGCGATTTTTCAACTTACTCATGCGTCATTATGGAACTCCATAGCTCCATATTTTAAATTGAAATCTTATCAATATCAATCAAGAATCTATAATATAAACTAATTGCTGAAACTTACTTAAAATGAAAATATTCTTCAAGAATCTGTTTCAGCTTATTCTTCATCCCGCCCACGGCTGGGAGGATATAGCGAGGGAGAATGTGTCGGCCCACGTACCTGCCACACGCGGACTGTTCCCGCTCATTGTACTTGCGGCTCTTAGCGTGTTTATGGCTCCGGTGTATCACTCCGATGTATCGGTGGTGAAGCTTGTGATAGAGAGCATAGCCACGTTCAGCATGTTTTTCCCGTCGTATTTCATAGGCACATTTGTGCTCATCATGTTCCTCGGCCCATCTCTCAACGAGCCGCTCGACGAGAACCGCTGCCGCACATTCGCTCTCTATACCATAGGGCTGCTTACTCTCATAACATTGATTCTCAACTGCTTCCCGTTTCTTGAGACATTCGGTATGTTTATGCCCATATATGTTGCCATAATCCAGTGGAAGGGAGCGCTTTATCTTAATGTCAAGGCCGAGCGCACGGGTCACTTCATGCTGCTTGCCGTGCTGGGTGTGCTCCTGCCGCCTTATCTCATCTATTTCCTTTTCTCGATGATTATAAAATGAATTTCAAGGACATAAACATAAAAAATAAGCGGGCGACATATGATTTCGCCATATCCGAGACCTTTACCGCCGGCATAGTGCTTACAGGTACCGAGATAAAATCGATACGAATGGGTAAAGCGTCGCTTGTGGATACGTTCTGCTATGTTGACCGCGGCGAGGTGTGGCTCAAGAATATGTATATCGCCGAGTATTCCTACGGTACCTACAATAACCATGCCGCCCGCCGTGACCGCAAGTTGCTGCTAACCCGTAAGGAAATATCGCGTCTTGAGAAAAACGGTAAGGAGTCGGGCTATACCATCGTGCCGCTCCGGCTGTTTATCAACGACCGCGGTCTGGCCAAGGTCGTGATAGGACTGGCGCGCGGTAAGAAGGAATATGACAAGCGCCAGAGTATTCGCGAGCGTGAGGACAAGCGCGACATGGCCCGTATGTTTGAAAAATAATTCCGCCTGATGTTCAGGCTTATAAATCTATACCTGAAATGAAATACTATCGCTTGCTTACTATTGTGTCAGCACTCGTTGTGTCGCTGGCCGTCAATGCTCAGATTATTCTTAAAGACGCCGGCGGATGGCTTGAAACCGCGTGGGCCGAATGGTATGCCCTGCCCGGTGTGAAAGCCTACAATGCGTATGTCGACAATCCGGCCACCGGTGAATGGACGCGCCTCGACGACGAACTGGTGCGTAGTTACGGCGACTACGGACGTGTTGACGCGCTCGGACTGAAGGAGGGCACCTACAGCATAAAGATTGTTCCGGTTATGGACGGCGTGGAAGATGACTCACAGAGCTGCATTGCCGGAAATCTTGAGGTGCGCGCCCACGACCGAAACGGCTACGCCCATTTCGGCCGCGACACGTCAGGCCTTTATGAAGGAGTGGGCGCTTATAAAAATGACGGCACGCTGAAAGATGATGCCATCGTGTTGTATGTCAGTGCTGAAAATGCCAAGACTATAACCGTGTCGTGGCAGTATTCCCCCACGTCGGTAAAGACCTATACAGGCTTTTACGGTATAATAGAGGGGTATCGCAAGTGTTTGGCCAACGGCGGTATGAAACGCCCGCTCGTAATACGTCTCATCGGTACCGTTACAGCCGACGATATGGATAAACTCCGCTTCGGTCAGGGTCTCGATATAAAGGGTGAGAAGGAATATTCGGAATTCCCGTTCACGCTCGAGGGGGTGGGCAATGATGCTGCGATCTACGGATTCGGTGTGCAGTTCAGTCAGGTTACCGGCGCTGAAATGCGCAATATCGGCATTATCCTCTGCAAGGACGATGCCGTGGAACTCAACAAGCACAATTCCCATGTATGGGTTCACAACATGGATATTTTCTATGGTCAGGTTGGGTCGGATGCCGATCAGGTCAAGGGCGACGGCTCGATCGATATAAAATATTCGTCGTATTGCACCGTGGCCTACAATCATTTCTTCGACAACGGCAAGTGCTGCCTCATCGACCCGAGCAAATCTTATGGCAGCGAGACTCCCGCCGATTTTCTGACCTATCACCACAACTGGTTTGACCACGCTGATTCGCGCCTCCCCCGCTGTCGTCACGGAAAGGCATTCCACGTTTACAATAATTATTACGACGGCAACGGAGAATATGGTGTTGGCTTGGCGAGCAACGCATGCGCCTTTGTCGAGGGCAACTATTTCCGTAACTGCCGCTATCCGGTGATAAATTCCGGTCAGGGTACCGACAAGAATCTTGTCGACGCCAAGACGAGCAAGAAAGGTCTGCTCTCGGGTGAGGATGGCGGTGTGTGCAAGTTTTGGGACAATCATGTCGAAGGGGCAAAATCCTTCATCACGCAGAAAGACAGCTACGGCAGCAATCTATATGACGCGTATATGGTTGACTCGCGCGACGAAGTGATACCCGAGAGCGTCAAGGCTCTTAAGGCCGAACTCGTCAAGACACCCACTACCTACAGCAACTTCGACACCACCCCCGGGATGATATATACCTGTCAGCCCGATGATCCGGAAACAGTGCCGTCGACAGTCACAGGCACATATGGCGCAGGTCGCTGTCAGAAGGGCGACTTCTCGTGGAAATTCGACAACGCCACCGAAGATGCCAATACCAATGTGATTGCCGAGCTCAAAAACGCGCTTGTCGATTACCGCAGCAGCCGTCAGCCTGCCTTTACCGGAGAGATTTCCGGAATAGAAGAGATCTCTGCCGGGCCTGACGCAGAGGTTTCATGCTATGATATTCTGGGTCGTCGTGTCGTGCCCGCTACCCGCGGCATCGTCATCCGTCACGGAAAGAAATACATCAACCGCTGAAACTTTAATTAATATATATGGGCGTCGTTTCAGCCCAAGCAGAGGGTAATTTTGTAACAGAAATTATCCTCTTGCGTTATGATTGACACTCATGTATCAGACCGACTTTTTCTCACCGTCGACGAGCATGTGCGCCGGCTTGTGGCATGGATGACCGAAGGCGTCTACGAAAAAGAACAGCTTGCCGCCATGGCGCTGCTGTGTGCCGTGGCCGGTGAAAATATCTTTCTGCTCGGACCTCCCGGTACGGCTAAAAGTCTGGTTGCCCGACGGCTGAAAGGTGTGATGAGGGATGCCCGCTCGTTTGAATACCTTATGTCACGTTTCTCGACTCCCGACGAGATTTTCGGGCCGATTTCCATAACCCGGCTCAAGGAAGACGACAGCTATGAGCGGCTCACCGACGGCTATCTGCCGTCGGCCGACGTGGTGTTTCTCGACGAGATATGGAAAGCCGGCCCGTCGATTCAGAACACGTTGCTCACCGCTGTCAACGAGCATCTGTATCACAACGGAGCAGTAACCATGCGCTTGCCCATGAAGGTATTGATAGCTGCGAGCAATGAACTTCCACCCGTCAATGAAGGCCTTGAGGCGCTCTGGGACCGCTTCCTTGTGAGGATGGTATCGGATAATATTGAAAGCGACGATAATTTTGAGAAAATGCTCTTGGCCGAGGTGCCGGCCCAATCCTGTGCCGATGAAAATATTGCCCTCACCGGCGATGTATACGGCCGCTGGCAGTCTGAAGCCCGTAAAGTATCTGTATCACTATCGCTCATAGATACCATAAAGCGCCTGCGGCGCTCTATCAATGCCCTGCGCAGGAGCGGCGAAGAAGGTCAAGACAATGCCTTCTATGTGTCAGACCGTCGCTGGAAGAAACTGTTCCGGCTCATTCAGGCGTCGGCATTCATGAACGGACGATGCGAAGCCGACAACTCCGACCTGTTGCTGCTTATCCATTGCCTGTGGAACAGCGTGGAATCCCGCGAGAAAATCAATGCGCTCGTGACCGGTTCGCTCTGGAATGAGGTAAGGGATGAGCTTGACGCTCTCAACGAGCGGTTGCGCATGATAGTGGAGCCCGACGGGAGCAAGCGCGCCAAGGAGCAGTATATTCCCGACTCGGAATACAAGACTTATTATAACTCCTACTTCGCGATCGACGGTCTCGACGGAGCTACCGCGCTTATTCCCGAGTGGGATTATAAAAAGCTGAGTTTCATGGATGAGTCGGCAGGAGTGAAGTTCAATGATAATTCGCTGCGCTTGCCTGTAATACAGATTGAAAAGAACAACACCGTATTCAGTCTGCCATCCAACACCGGCCGTCCGCAGCGGGTCACGCTGCTCAAGTGCAACGGAGGCATCGTGATCAACTCCATTCCCTACTCGCTCATACGCAAAGGTGACCGGCCGGCCGATGAGCAACGATATGTGCCTGCCCGAAAAGATTTTGCGGCCGTAAAGCGCGAATATGCCGCGGCACTGAAAAAATGGAATGAAATAAAAAAGAAGCTTTCCGCCCAAGCCGGACGCAATGTATTTGTGTCAGATACCGATGCGGCCATGCTTGCCGAATCCATGAAAGAACTCGACCGTATTTTCACCGAGACCGGCATTCGGCTTAAGAATGTGGAGAAGATATTACGATGACCCCTGAGCAGCGCGAGAAATTACAGATGTTTATAGCCGACGGGTTTGATACCTATCTGGCCGACGGACGCATGCCGCCCGACGTGGAGGGTGACGATCTCCTCGGTCAGTATGCGCGCGACGTGATAGGGCGAAATCTTCATCTCGGTGGTGCCGACCCTGATTATCGCGACGTGTTCAGGCAGAATCTGGAGGCGTTTGTCAGTAGCATGTCCGACAAGTTTGAGGCCATCGACCGCAGTGGCGAGCCCGAGCGACTTATGCTTAACAATTTTATCAAAGGTACATCGGGCGAGCGCAGGGCTATGTGGAATAAGGTAAAGGACCTTGCATTCCGGAAGTATTCACCCGGAGAACTTGATGCTGAGGGCTATGATTCACAGCTTACGGATGAAAACGAGAAAGTGGTGTTCGATATGTTTGCCCGCGACTGGAATGATGCGCTTGAAAAACGCGATTCCGGGACAAAACGCCATCAACTTGCCTCAGCTGCCGCCGAGTGGGAAAAGACATGCGCCCGCAGGTGCAGGCAGGACTATGAGACAAGGAGGCAACTCCGCAACGTATCTTTTCATTTCCCGCAACTTGCCGAAATAGCCCGGATAATAGGTCGACGCAACGACAGCCACAGTAATGATACGGTCTCATTGTCGAGCCGGTATGCCCCCTCGGTGCTCTCGCGGTCGGTAAACAGTCAGGAAATTGACCGTATCACGACGGGAAATGACCTCGAGTGCATCATCCCGGCCGAATACTCTTATCTTGCATGCCGCGAGACGGAGATGCTGTTTATGGTGCGATATGCCCGGCGTCAGCTGCTTCAATTCACCTCGCCCGGCTGCGACAGTGCGTCGCGGACTTTGAAAGCGGAGTCGGTGCCGCGACCTGTGAGCGGGCCGATAATAGTCAGTGTCGACACGAGCAGCTCGATGGATGGCCGGGCCTCGGAGATAGCGGCGGCGATGCTTTATCAGCTACTCGAGGTGGCCCGACGGGAAAACCGTCGTTGCTTCCTCATTACATTTTCCGTAAGAGCTCGGTCGATAGACCTTAGTGAGGCGGGACAATGGCGGAAGATTGATGAATTTTTGTCGACATCATATACAGGTGGTACCAATGGAGAGCAAATGCTGCGCGAGGCCATCCGTCAGTTGCATACCGATGATTTCAGCATGGCCGACGTTCTCATGATCTCGGATTTCGCCTTCGCTCCGCCGCAGCCCGACACACTTGCAGCTATCCGTCGCGAGCAAGCGCTCGACACTCGTTTCTACGGCCTCCGCATAGGTCATCTCAACACGCCCTACGACAATATCCTCGACAAAATCTGGCAGGTGGAGTGAGAAATAATGAAGTTATTATAATGCATAATAGGCTTAATCACTCGTTCAAATGAAAAAGCCTATTTATTAGAGTATTCTTAAAATTTACATTATCACTTATATCCAAAACATTCTCCCGTAGATGGATAGTATTGATATTTACTATAGCCTGCGTTCACTGCTGCTTGTCTAGCTTCTTCATAAGAGGAATAATTTCCAACATATTTTCCCCCTTGATTTTTTTGAGCAACATGCTGCATTGTTTGTTGGCCATATGAGCCTTCCCAACCTGATGATTTGTAGGCATTTTCAGCAGAGGAACTTGCTAAAGCTGCTATTACAAAACAAAGGAGTCCTAAATATCCAATTAAATTGTTTATATTTTTCCTTTTTGTTTCCATATAATATAGAATGTTAGAGAGATTACAAAATAAATTAGTAAATCCAAAAAATCGAAATATCCTGGAATCGCCTTGAAATATTGTGCGATTTCCAAGCATATTGGTATGAGCAATGCATAAATGCGCACGGATCTGCTGTTTTGACTTGAAGCAAAAAGCATCAGAGCAATAGCCCAAAAAGCATCCGAAAGGTTATATAGGAAAAATCTAGCGCCAAAAAAAGAACCAAGATTTATGCTATTATCCGATTGAAGATTCAATAGATCAAGAAATACTACATCTTTTCTAAACAGAACGTAGATTAATGTTCCCGCGATTAAGCATAAAATAGAAAAAATGTAGTACTTCTTATTGAATTCTGTAAGCAAGATTATATAAATTATTATTGCTGTCCGATAAAACTTGAAGATGGCAAAAAATCAAGGCTCGAGCACTGATTTTATGGTGCTCGAGTCTGT
>JAIDUB010000007.1 GCA_029060405.1 Duncaniella sp.
AGATGGAGGTGCGGCCGGGGATTATCGGCACGGGGACTTCATTGAGGTCGAGGCGCACGTAGTATTCGCCCTTTTTGTCTTTCAGCAAAATAAGTTGGATATTGGATGCCATGGGCACAACGTAGAAGTCGCGCCAGTGCAGACCGACGGTGTCGAAATAGTTGGTCATATAGTAGCAGCCCGGCACGTGCATGAGCGCCAGCAGCGGCATGAGAGTCTCGGCATGGCCGAAACGGAGCTGAATTGCGGCGGTTGATTCTCCAGCTATGAACGCGTCGGTGGTGTTGATGATGTCGAGCAGGAGTTTGGTATCCATGTCGGGAGCTGTTCCTGACAGGGTGGAGGCGGAATAGGTGAGGTAGTGGTGCAGATTTTCCACGCTCCACAAGGCGTTGTATTCCTCGAGAGTAAGAAAGCGATCCCAACCGGCATCGACCGACATTGCCGAGCATCCGGCGATGATCTTGTACATTACCTTTGCCAGATCCTGAGTCTCGCCTTCCTCATAGGGATAATTCTCGCCAAGCAGTCGGTAGACAGGGGCGAGAGGTAAATTTTTGTCGGCGAAGTCGGTGTAGACCTTGCGCCATGCGTCGCTTTCGATATATTCGCGGTAATCTGCATCAAGATCAAAGGCGCGCAGCAGCGGCGAGTTCTGTCGTCCCGACGAAGTATAGATTTCCACGTGGTTGTCGAGGCGCGAGAGCTGGTGGGTGAATTCGTCCATCGAGGCGATGGCGCGGGGTGAATATGAGGCGATGGCGTTGACACGGGCATTTTTCACTACGCCGGGAAATGTCTGGAACAGGCGCGAGGCGATGGCGCGTTGCTCGGCCATACCGAGCGAATCGAGCGCTCCCCAGCGCGATGCCGTGCGGGCCACGATAAAGTCGACGAGCGCGCGGAACTCGCGGCCGCGCTGAGTCAGCGTGCCTAATGAATCGGCTTTGGCGATAACCCGTGACATGGTGCGGGTGTAGCGGCTCGACGACAGGAAGCGCGCTCCATGGCGACCGACATGGTTGATCATCACAGCTTCGAGCGAGTCAGGCACGGCTGTGCGGCTCACGGTAGGGTAGGGCATGGATGATCCCTCGCATTCACGGGCGGTATAATGTGTGGCCGTAGGATCGGCTGCCTTAATGCTGCCGGCTGTGAGTGCGATGGCTATGGCGACGAGTATTATTTTAATTCTTTTCATCATTCGGGTAATAATGCTTAAATTTGTGACGCAAATTATTGCCCAAAGTTAAGAAATAATGTCGCAAATTCAAAATATCGAATACCTTATCGCTCATGCGCGGTTCGAAGAAGCGCTTGCCGCTCTTGATGCTCTGGTGGATGAGTGCCCCGACGATGCTGTATTGCTTTTCATGCGCGGCAAGCTCCACTGGCGTATGGGGCACCGCTCGCAGGCAACCTCAGATTTCTCTGCCGCGTCTGCTATTGATCCCGCATCGCCCGCGGCGCGTGCCCTCGAGCATGCGCGCGATGTCGAGTCGTTTTTCAACCCTGATCTTTACAATCCCTGAGCTGCAAAGAGACTGGGGTATCCGTCGGGTGTAGTCACGGCTGCTTGCGGCCGGAGCATTATATTGTGAGACATGGTCCAGCCTTCCGAGGCATTGCGAAGCCGTATCGTGATTAATCCGGCAAGATCGCTCATGCACTTGCGGAGGTAATCCATTACTTCGCCGATTGATTTCATGCCGGTCAGGCGAGTGGAGATACATGTGGTGCCGCGACGAATCACGGTGGCGAAAATAGTGTCGGTAGAGGTTATTTTATTCATGTTTCGAGGAGTTAAGTATTCTTTTCACGATGCAAAAATACTTACCTCCCCGGGCGGGAAACCGAAACGGCGATATTAAAATAAGTTAAAACACAAATACGGCGCGGGGGTCGAGCGGCAATCCGCGGTATCTGACTTCAAGGTGGAGGTGAGGACCGGTGGAGTTGCCCGAATTTCCGCTCAAGGCTATTGGTTCACCCTGCTCTATGCGTTGTCCCGGACTCACAAGCGATTTGCTCAGGTGGGCGTAGCGGGTTTCAAGACCGTTATCGTGAACCACTATCAGGTAGTGGCCGTAGCCGCGCGGGTCATTTTTCACCTGACTCACCGTGCCTTTCATCGGATTTGTGATTGTGTCGCCCACACATAATGATATATCCATGCCGTAGTGCATCCGGTCATATTTCTCGCGGTAACCGTAGGGCGAAGTTATGATAAGTGGGCGCGGTATATCAAAGTTGATTCCGGTGACCGGCGGCGTCATAGCGGCCGGATAGATGATGTATTGGTCGCGCGCCCACGTGCCCGACGAGTAGTAGCTGTGATCGGAATATGCATCATGGATGACCGAGAGGGCTTCCAAGCCTACGGGGGCATCGCGATGACCGGCCGGATGCTGATGTGGAGCATCGTCTATTTCCTGTTTCAGCGAATCGGCGTCGACGGTATTGACCACAAACGAGAGCACGTCGGTAATGCTTGTCGCCGCCACGGCATGTGTTGCTGAGTCATTTTCATTGACGTGTGATAAAACATCAGCTTCCCGGCTCTGACATGAAGCTCGGGAAGCGGATAATAAAATCAGCGATAGCAGCAATGCTATTCTTGTGGTCATTTTTCTTCGGTGGCGGCTGTCTCTTTTACTTCTTCCTTTTCGCGGTCGCCCATCTTGTCTTTCAGCATGTCAACGGCAGATTTTCCGAAAAGTATCCATGCCGAACATGCTACGAAAGCGAGGAACACGAAGCCGATCAAAATGAGCGATTTCCTTGGTGCTGAAGCTATGATGGAAACAGTCGCCGGAGTGATTATGGCATATACGGGAGTTGTCTCCTGCACTTTCGCCTGAGCGAGCTGAACCTGCTGGGCAGTCTGGTTATAAAGATTGAATGCGAGGGTCGCTTCATTTTGCAAGCGCTCCCGGGTGGTCTGAGCCGAATGGAGCGATAGGCTCTGGTTGCGGTCAAGATAATCGGCATAACGCTGCTGGGCCTCATAGTAATTGGCGCGGGCTTCATCGTTGAGCTTCAGTGCGTATTCAAGATCCTGACGGGCCTTGTTGGTACGATAAGCCGTTATGTATTCCTGAAGCCTCGAAACAACGGTGTCGGCAAGCATGGCCGATACCAAAGGATCCTGCTCCGTGACCTTGATGGACACAACCGAAGTCTTAGCATCGACCGAGGTTTCTATACTTCCGCGTATAGCTTCGACTAACCTTGTCTCGGACTTGGTAAGCTGAAACTGGTCAAGTTTATGATCGCCGCCCACTTCTTCTTTGGACTTGAATAACGATATGATGGTGCCGGGAATAGCTTTGATATACCCCCACCAAGGTGCGCGTGTTTCGGTCGCCAAGTATTGCTCAAGGGTCATTTCCTTTGGATCCTCGCCCGAGGTTTTCACTTTCACGTCAAAAAGACCCGTGATGAAAGGAACTGAACTTACTACATCAGGGTAGAGCATCGGGTATACTGCATCGGCGCCGCTACCTGTACCGATAGATATTCCAGCCATGGAAGCAAGTGCACCCAAACCTCCTGAGCGACTGCTGCTGTCGCTTGACTCGGGGGCAAGTTTGACCTCAGTTGAGTACTCCTTGGGAATGCTGAAAGCTACCACAAGACCTATTACAGCTCCGCATATGCACCATTTGATGATCTTTCGGCGCCCTTTCCAAAGACTTGACAGAAGTTCGAGTATGTCTATTTCATACTCATCCTTATTCTTATCAGGATTGGTGATATTTTCTTCGGCCATTGCAGTTATTTCTTGAAGATGTTGGTAATTGTAGCGGCCATGGTGGCTACAGATGAGAAACTTGTGGCGTATGTAAGTATCTTTGTCCAGTCAGTACCCGAAGTTGCCGATTTGGTGGGGACGATAATCTGGCATCCGGGCTCGATGGGCGTGCTCTTTTTGGCTCGCGCCACTTTACCGTTGAGATATACTACGAATGCTTTACCTTTGCGGGCAGTCTGTCCGTAACCGCCGGCCTGATCGATATAATATTCCAGCTTCTTGCCCGGTTCGTAAATTACGGCGTTGGGATACATCACGTCGCCTGAAATCTTGACTGTGCTCTGCTGTTCGGGAATAAACAGCTCATCGCCGGGCTGCAGCACGAGATCGTAATGTGATCCGGGGTTAGAGAGCGCCAATTCAAGATCGATACCTACATTGTACCTGTCTGATACCTCGATCTGGCTTAATGCGATAGAGTCGCCTTGATTCTCCTTGCTGTTTGCCATAGCCATGCGCATAGCCTCTTTGCGAGCTTCAAATTCATCCTCGGTGAGTTTTCTGGAAAGGTGTGCGCCTTTGAGATATGCATCTTCAAGTACACCTCCGGCTCTCGCAACTACTTCCGACAGACGTTCGTTGCGCTTTTGAAGGATGTATTGACCGTCAAAGAGCACTTCGCCATTCAGGGTTACAAACTGCTGGGCTGAATATCCGGGGCTTTTGCGGACTTCCACGTGGTCATTCTGTTTCAGAATGAAACCTTTGCCGTCGCCCACAGCCAATCCGTTTTCCAGCGATATTGTAAATATCTGAGCCAGCTGCTGAGTCTGTTCTACGGATGTGGGATCAATAATGCGGCGGGAAATATCGACTCTGGCGGTAGAGGCGCCTTCGAGTAGACCACCGGCTTGAAATATAAGGTCTTCCACGGTCGTATTGGCAGCATAGGGATATCCACCGGGACGCGCCACGTGACCGCCTATGAATAGTCCGCCACGCTCCTCTACCTCGTGAATGCTTGAGATTATTATCACATCGTTTCTCTTCAATGTCACATCGGGAGCCGTGCCATTGAGGATCCTCTTGATATCCAGAGCCTGAAGCTGAAGTTCAAGGTCGGAGCCTTCGCGGTACAGAAGCACTCGGTCAGTATATGCATCGTCAGTGAGACCGTCGGCTTTCTTTATGAGATCACTTAATGTAATGATATCTTTTCCTATGGCAAAAAGACCGGGACGATATACCGAACCCTTGATTTCTACTCGATTGGTATATCGGTCGAGAATAGTACCCACTGTAATCAGGTCGCCATCCTGCAGTCGGTAAGTGTTGAAATCGCCGGTCTCGATATTAAACAATTCGTTTTCGGTTCCGGCCTGACGTGATAGTTTTACCATGGATTCATAGGCATTGCCCGTAAATCCGCCTGAATATTCCAGCAGATTCTGTACGGTCTCTCCGGGTTTGATCTCGTAATACATCGGACGTTTTACATTTCCGTCGATGTTGACAAGTTGTGAGTAGGGGGGCACAATAATCACATCGCCTTCCTGAAGCCGGATATTTCCCGCCGTCTTTCCATTGAAGAGATAATCATATATGTCAACGCCGGCAATTTTCTTGCCGTTGCGGAGTACTTGGATATTTCTCAGCGAACCTATGTCGTTGATACCGCCTGCACGATATAAGGCATGAAATACGGATGAGAACGGTGACATGCGGTACGTTCCGGGAGTGGATACTTCACCGAGTATGTCTACCTGAATGGTGCGTACCTGTCCCAATGTGAGCTGAACATCGGTTTCCGAATCGCTTACGCCGGCATATTTGCGGGCAAAAGTGCTTTTCAAATGCTTGTTGGCATCGTTGATGGTCATGCCGTTTAGATACACCGGGCCGAGTGATTCTATCATTATGCTACCCTCGGGCGATATGGTCTGGCGGAGGTGGTCTTCCGCTGCGCCCCAAATATCTATAAGCACTTCGTCTCCGGGACCAAGACGATAATTCTGCGGCGTGGCAAGATTGTCACTTGGCTCGAAGGTCAGCTCAGGTGAATTGAAAACCTTATGTCCGTATATCTGACGGTTGGAAGTTTCACCGTCGTAACTTTCATCAAGTTCACGCGTCAGCTCGGTCATCGATTCTGTCGATATATCAGTTGACACGTCGTGACGACGCTCAATTTTGGCGGCTGAAGTCCCTTGCGATGCCACGGCGGCTTCGCTCTGTTGCTCAGCCTCGATCATTGCCTTAATGCGCTTGGCTTGCTCGGGTGTCACGCCTTTGGCCAGCAACTCCTTACCTATCTGCTGCTCCGTCTTACCGGCAGCCGTCTGTCTCTTTATATAGTTTATCACCTGCTGATCTGTCATCGCCGATGCCACAAGAGTGGCTGCTACCAAAAATGACAGAAGGAAGCGCCTGAAATTCATAAGTTTAATAGTTGATTTCGCCTGTGTTAAGGTTAACGGTTGATTATTAGTGGATAATGCCGGTATACAGCAATTCATTCAAAAGACAAAATTAATAACTTTATGCTAAGCAAGCAAAAGTATTAACAGTTGTTAACAGTGTGGCGTTGGATTGCAGCGTCATTAACGCAAAAAAAGCGCTGCTTTCACAAGCAACGCTTTCTTTGCGCTTCAGGATGGGCTTGAACCAACGACCCCCTGATTAACAGTCAGGTGCTCTAACCAACTGAGCTACTGAAGCAA
>JAIDUB010000070.1 GCA_029060405.1 Duncaniella sp.
ATATGGCCTTGTATGAGTGCTGATTATTCGGTAAATCCACAAAATAACATGAAATCGCTGACTTTTTCAGTGCCCTCTTCACAGGAGCGCCCGGCAGAGCAAAATGAGCTTGATAATCCACTGCATAATACCGTCTTTTGCCATTGCTGCACACCTTTCAGCGCCCCTACAGTTAACACATAATTATATATTCTTATATTACTGAATGACAATATTGTAGGGGTGCTCCTGTGTAGCACCCGGCAGAGCTTTTGGAGAGCAAAATTACCTTTTGCTCCGCCGGATGCACCCCAGTGTGCGTCCCTACAGGACTGTAATTCAATTATTTATATAAAGCCGCGGAGCGGCGAGGTTGTGAGCAAGCGCGGGTGAAGCCCGCGGAAGTAAGATCCACCAAAACTTATGAGCCGCGGAGCGGTGATGTTGTGTGGACGGCTTTGACGACATCGCCGCTCCGCGGCTTATGCGGGATTCATGCTCTACCGAATCTCACAGAGTATCTTTGCTCTACCTTTTCTCGATTTGGCATACTTAATTATATTGTAAAAAGTAATCATAACTTTTTCTACAATGTGTAAATAACTATATTTATCTATTAATAATCAATGTATTATGATGTAGAAAAAGTGTATATAAGCATGTAAATTTATATTTTTTAAAATTGTATACGGTTGCGCGGGTGTAAACCGTTATTGTGGCTGGGGCGTTATAACTACAGAAATTAATAAAACAGATTATATATGAAAAATCTTGAAGAAACCATTAAAGAAAAGATGCCTACTCTGGTGGCATTTGTGCATGAGGGTAAGGAAGAAGCCTCAGAGGTGAAACCTATAGTAGAAGAGGTGAGCGCCAAGTATGAGGGAAAGGCTCATGTAATCTATTTCCCCAACCATTTCAATAACCGCGTAAGCGAACACTTCCGCATCACTTCTTATCCCTGCTACATCCTTTTCAAGGAAGGCGAGGAACTGATGCGCGAGAGCGGTAAAAAGACTGCCAACCAGCTGGGCGAACTTATCGACCGCGCGCTTTAAGCTCTTATTACCTTATAATACAGGGATACAGGAATAGCTGTGTCCTGTTTTTTTATTAATCACAACCTGCCGATTATCAACTGTATAGCCTGTAGGGACGCTCCCTGGGGAGCGTCCGGCGGTAGATTGTGAGCGAAGTCATAACGCTATCTTCGTGTAAATTTTGCTCTGCCGGACGCACCCCAGTGTGCGTCCCTACTGAATTGTAATTCAAATATTTATACGCACCGCAGTATGGAAGGGAATATGCACTACAGCGGTGATTTTTTTCATCATCATTAGGCTATCGGTTCAATTCATGTTGTGGATGTGGACGCGAAAATTCGCGTCCCTATAAATTACATTATGTAAATAACTGCTATTACCGACTATTAATCAGTGGTTTATCATGTAGATAAAGTGTATATAAGCGTGTTGATTCTGCAAATTGTCAACATGGGTGTAAATTATGCCTGAATGCCGTAAACGAGCGTGTGTAGATAGTGTAAAGCATTGTTATCTACACGATGTAAAGAAATGTGATACTATGGCTGGATATGAGTGTTTTATGATGTAGATAAAGTGTCAATAGCTGTGTAAATTTCATGTAAATTTTCCTCTTGTGCATGCACAATCAGCTGAATATTAATTGATGATAATGAAAACCGGTGTTGAAAAGAGTGTCAGCAACCGTGTAGATAATTGTTGAGAATATTCAACAAGTTACTCTTGCAAAATTGAGATCCAATTTCTAATAACGAAGTTGATACCACCGGCCAAATATACCGCCATATAGTTATATACCCGTTTTTCACTACCCTTTTTGACATTTTGCATGATGATTTTACACAAGAATTTATTAACTTTGCACATTATAAACATAGTGTAGATAAAGCGTGTAATTGCTTATCTTTCAGCAAAGGGTGATGTTGAAAACCAACGGCATACTGTTAAGCCGACTTCAATAACCCTAAAATGCAAGAAAAAGCACCGAAAGTTATCACAGCAATTTACAGGCATTACTGCTGCTATTAAAATTTCTTTATTTAAAAAATTTTTTTCGATTAATAAAAAATGGAAGTTGAAAACCGGGAAACGCTCATCCGCGAGATTCAGCGACTGAAAAAGGAAAGAGATGCCGTGATCCTCGCACATTATTATGCCAAGGGCGAGATTCAGGATATAGCCGATTTCATCGGCGACTCGCTTGCGCTGGCTCAGATAGCGTCGAAGCTCAGCGAAAAAGTAATAGTGATGTGCGGCGTGCATTTCATGGGCGAGACGGTGAAGATACTGTGCTCCGACAAGGTGGTGCTCGTGCCTGATCCCGAAGCGGGCTGCTCGCTGGCCGACAGCTGCAATGCCGCCGACTTCGAGGCTTTCATCAACGATCATCCCGGACACACCGTCATCAGCTATGTCAACACTTCGGCTGCCGTGAAGGCTCTGACCGATATTGTGGTCACTTCGGGCAACGCCATGAAGGTGGTGGAGTCACTGCCGAAAGATGAGAAGATTATTTTCGGCCCCGACCGCAATCTGGGCAATTACATAAACTCTGTGACCGGACGGCAGATGGTGCTGTGGGACGGTGCCTGCCATGTGCATGAGAAATTCTCGGTTGAGAAGATCATGCAGCTCAAGGCCGAGCATCCCGATGCTCCGGTGCTGGTTCATCCCGAGTGTCGCCCGCAGGTGAGACTGCTGGCTGACGTGATAGGTTCTACGGCAGTGCTGCTGAAATATGCCACGGAAAGCGATGCCACGGAGTTCATTGTGGCCACCGAGAGCGGTATACTCCATGAGATGCAGAAGAAATGTCCCGGAAAGACTTTTATCCCTGCTCCGGCCGACGACAGCACCTGCGCATGCAACGAGTGCTCATATATGAAACTCAACACTCTCGGGAAACTGCGCGACTGTCTGCGCGACCTCGAGCCGCAGATTCATGTCGACGAGGCTATCATTGACCGTGCCCGCCGCCCCATCGAGCGCATGCTCTCACTTTCATGATTCATGATTCACGATTTATGATTCATGATTTATGATTCATGATTCACGATTCATGATTATCAATTTTAAATTTTCAATTCTAAATTCTAAAATAAAAAATGGAATACAATCACCGCGACATCGAAAGCCGCTGGCAACAATACTGGCGCGACAATAATGTGTATCGTGCCGAAATAGATCCTTCACGTCCTAAATATTATGTGCTCGATATGTTTCCCTATCCCTCGGGAGCGGGACTGCATGTGGGTCACCCGTTAGGATATATTGCCTCCGACATATATTCGCGCTACAAGCGTCTCAACGGTTTCAATGTGCTTCATCCTATGGGATATGACGCCTACGGATTGCCCGCTGAGCAATATGCAATCCAGACCGGTCAGCACCCCGAGAAGACCACCACTCAGAATATTGCCCGCTATCGCTCCCAGCTCGACAAGATAGGATTCTGCTACGACTGGAGCCGAGAGATACGCACGTGTGACCCCGAGTTTTACAAGTGGACACAGTGGGCGTTCATGAAAATGTTTGAAAGCTACTATGACACAGAGCTTGACCGTGCCGAGCCTATAACCAAGCTCATAGCTCATTTCGAGGAAAAAGGTAGCGAAGGCGTGCATGCTGCCTGTGGCGAGGAGCTGACATTTACTGCCGACGAGTGGAAGGCCATGGATGAGAAGCAAAAGTCAGACGTGCTGATGAACTACCGCATAGCCTATCTCGGCAACACGATGGTAAACTGGTGTCCGAAACTCGGTACAGTGCTTGCCAACGATGAAGTGAGTGAGGGTGTATCGATACGCGGCGGTTATCCGGTGGAGCAGAAACTGATGTATCAGTGGTGTCTGCGCGTGTCGGCCTATGCCGAGCGCCTGCTCCGCGGACTCGATACTATCGACTGGAGCGAATCACTCAAGGAGACTCAGCGCAACTGGATAGGCCGTTCAGAGGGAGCTGAAATGAAATTCCCCGTAAAGGACAGCGATGTTGAGCTCGAGATATTCACCACCCGTGCCGACACTATTTTCGGCGTGACATTTATGGTGCTTGCTCCCGAAAGCGAATATGTTGACATGATCACTACTCCCGGGCAGCGCAAGGCTGTCGACGAATACATAGCATCGATACGTCACAAGACCGAGCGCGAGCGAATGATCGACAAGAAAGTGACGGGTGTGTTCACCGGCGCAATGGCTGTCAATCCGCTCACGGGAAAAGAAATCCCCGTGTGGGTGAGTGATTATGTACTTGCCGGTTACGGTACAGGTGCCATCATGGCGGTTCCGGCCCACGACAGCCGCGACTATGCTTTCGCCCGTCATTTCGACCTTCCCGTTATACCCCTTATAGAAGGAGCCGACGTGAGCGAACAGAGCTTCGACGCCAAGGAAGGAAAAATGATCAACAGCGCCGGTCCGGAACTCGACCTCAACGGTCTCGAGGTGAAAGACGCCATTGCCAAGACAAAGAAATTCATCGAGGAAAAGGGTATAGGCAAAGTGAAGGTAAACTACCGTCTGCGCGACGCTATCTTCAGCCGCCAGCGCTACTGGGGTGAGCCCTTCCCTGTATATTATAAGGACGGTATTCCTCACCTGCTTCCCGAAAGCAGTCTGCCGTTGCTTCTGCCTGAAGTGGACGCATACCTTCCCACCGAGAAAGGCGAGCCCCCGCTGGGACGAGCCAAAAACTGGGCTACCGCCGAAGGGTATCCTCTCGAACTCAACACCATGCCCGGCTTTGCAGGATCGTCGGCCTACTACCTGCGCTACATGGACCCGCGCAACAACGAAGCGCTCGTATCGGAGGAAGCTGACAAATACTGGCGTAATGTCGACCTGTATATAGGCGGTACCGAGCATGCTACCGGTCACCTTATATATTCGCGCTTCTGGAATAAGTTCCTTTATGACCTCGGGGTAGTGTGTGAGGCCGAGCCTTTCCGCAAACTCATCAATCAGGGCATGATACAGGGCCGAAGCAATTTCGTATACCGTATTAAGGATACCAACACATTCGTAAGCGCCGGACTTAAAAAAGATTATGACGTAACTCCCATACACGTGGATGTGAATATCGTGAGCAACGACATACTTGATCTTGAAGCATTCCGCGCTTGGCGACCTGAATTCAAGGATGCCGAGTTTATACTCGAGGATGGTAAATATGTGTGCGGCTACGCTGTCGAGAAAATGTCGAAGTCGATGTTTAACGTAGTGAACCCCGACGATATAGTGGAACGTTACGGCGCCGACACACTCCGACTCTATGAAATGTTCCTCGGTCCGCTGGAGCAGAGCAAACCGTGGGATACCAACGGTATCGACGGCGTGCACCGTTTTATCAAGAAACTCTGGGCACTTTTCTACAAGGGAGATACATGCCTTGTGGATGATGCCGCACCTTCCACTGAGTCACTCAAGGCCATCAATAAACTGATAAAGAAAGTTACCGATGATATAGAGAATTTCTCTTACAATACTTCGGTGGCAGCCTTCATGATCTGTGTAAATACACTTACAGCCGAGAAGTGCCACAATCGCGACGTGCTTTCGACGCTGCTCGTGCTTCTTGCACCGTTTGCACCCCACGTCACCGAGGAACTCTGGCACTCGGCGCTCGGCAATACCACCACAATATGCGATGCACGGTGGATGAAAGCCGACGAGAAATATCTTAAGGATGACTCGGTAAACTATGCCGTGCAGTTCAACGGCAAGGTGAGATTCAACGTGCAGGCACCGGCCGATATGCCGCGTGAGGAAGTGGAAAAACTCGCCACTACCCACGAGCAGGCCGCCAAGTGGCTCGAAGGCAAGACGGTGAAGAAGATTATTTTCGTACCTGCAAAAATTGTTAATATAGTCGTAGTATAAAATATAGCTACCTGTCACCGCGTTATAGTTCAATGAGTTCAATAGTATTTGCCACCAATAATCACCATAAACTCTCGGAGCTGCGTGAAATAGTTGGCGACCGCATCGAAATACTCTCGCTTGCCGATATAGGCTGTCATGACGATATACCTGAGACAGCCGATACCCTTGAGGGTAATGCCCTGATAAAGGCGCGGCATGTGAGCAGGAAATATGGCTGCGACTGCTTTGCCGACGATACCGGGCTGATGGTAGATGCGCTCGGAGGCGAGCCGGGAGTATATTCGGCCCGCTATGCTGGACCTGAATGTAATTCCCAAGCAAATGTGGCCCTGCTGCTCGATCGCATGAAAGACGCAGCCGACCGCTCAGCACGCTTCAAGACCGTGATAGCCCTCGAGCTCGGCGGAAAGGAGTATGTGGTGGAAGGTAAGGTGGAAGGAAAAATCACCGAAGAATGTCGGGGCGAATCAGGATTCGGATACGATCCCGTGTTCGAGCCCGAAGGTTTTGACAAAACTTTCGCCCAGATGACCGACAGTGAAAAAAATGCTGTTTCTCACCGTGGCCGTGCCACAGCCGAACTTTTAAAGATTTTATTCAAATAGAAATATGATAAAAAAACTCCTCGCTCTTCTCATTGCTGTAATTTCACTCAACGCTTCGGCTCAACTTGCCGTGGGTTCATGGAGACTATTTCCTGTCTTCGGTCCCAAAGTGTCGAAGATAGTTGACTCGAAAGACAGAGTATATTACATAAATTCGGGTTTCCTTTACGGCTACGACAAGGAAGCCGACGGTGCCATTGCTTATGACCGCAGCAATATACTGTCGGATGTGAACGTGACCGGCATATTCTATAACCATGCTGCCAAATACCTCGCCATAGCCTACGGTAACGGAAATATCGACCTGCTGTATGACAACGATGAGGTGGTGAATCTTCCCGATATCAAGGATGCCACGCTCAGCATACCCCCGGTGATCAATGATATTGTATTTGACGGCGACAATATGTATGTTGCCGCCAACTTCGGTTTGGTGCATTATGATACCAAGCGACATGAGGTAAGGGAATCAGGTGTATTCAATAAGGATATATCTAAGATTATACTCTTTCCCGATTATTATGTGATACTTTCGGGCAAGAAACTTTATTCAATGCCCCGCAGTTCGAAATTCAATAAATTCGAGAACTTCAAGGCAGGTGCCGACGATAATGTAGGATGTACGTCATTTGTCGTCATGGATTCCGAGAATGGAATGTTTGGCGGTAGCGAAATGTCGGTTGTCAAGAAATTTCAGCTTGACCTTACTACCGGTGAAGTAAAGCAGACAGGCAATTATATTGGCGCCGGAAGCAACGTGACTACACTGAAGGATTGCGGCGACAAGGTATATTTTGCCAACGCTTCAGGAATTATTTATTCACTTGCCCGTCCTCTCGGAAACTGGACCAACGAAGGTACGGTTCCGGCTGCTTTCGGCTCGGATCTTTTCGATACATGCAAAGGTCTTGATGAAGTATGGGTAGCAGGAAAGAGCGGTATTGCAGAGTGGAATATTGCCGATAAAGATAATCACAAAGTGCTGCGCGACCGGTATAAACCCACCCCGTCCACTACCGTCGACATCCCTGCACATATCATACCGTCGGCCGATGGCAATGCTTTCTATACCACCAATCTCGGTCGCTCCAATTTCAGGTTGGGAGGTCAGGGCGAAGGTATAACCCTTGTGCAGCTTGCCGATAAATATGAGGATGGTGAGTTTGTGTCGGTGGCAGCTGAAAATGTCAGCGCCAGACACATAGGCTCTATTAATACCCAGAAAGTTAATGGACCTGTTCTGGTGAATCCCACGTATATACTTGAGGATCCCGATGATTCCTCGATACTCTACATGTCGTCGGGTACTGAAGGAGTATATGTGGTGAAAGACGGTCAGGAAATCATGAAATTTGACTGGGAAAATTCCCCTCTGCCCGATCTTGCCGGTTCGGGTAGTCGCGTAGTGCGTATGGAATTTGACAAGGCAGGTAATCTGTGGGTTGCGTGTCATGCTTTGGATAAATACCTATTTGTATTGCCGGCGGCAAAGCGCAAGAATATTAAGTCGGTCACTTCTTCTGACTGGGTCAATGCTACGGAATTTGAAATGACATCGTTTAAAGATATAACCATAGTGCCTCTAAAGAAAAGCAACATGGTACTTGTGCAACCAAGTAAATCCATGCTCCTTGCTATCGATACCCGCGGTACTGACTCTAATTTTACCGACGACAAGTCTTATCTGCTCACATCGTTTACCGATCAGGACGGTAAAAATTTTGACTTGACATTTGCATCGTGCATGGTAGAGGATCATGATGGAAAGGTGTGGATAGGTACATTTGAGGGAGTGGTTGAAATTACCAATCCGGCTACCTTCGCTTCGCCCGACTTCCGCATAAATCATCTCAAGGTACCCCGCAACGACGGCACAAATCTGGCCGACTATCTGCTTGAAAAGGAAAACATCACTTCTATATCGGTGGATAACTCCAACCGCAAGTGGGTAGGCACCGCAAATTCAGGTGTATATCTGGTAAGTCCTTCAGGCGATGAAATACTCGGTCATTACACCGCCGAGAACTCTATGCTGCCCTCAAATTCAGTCTATGCCATATATGCGCACCCCACAAGCAATTCAGTATTTATGGCCACACCTTTCGGTATAGCCGAATACAGCTCCGACTCCTCCCCTGCCCGACCCGATTATTCCGATGTATATGCCTATCCTAATCCCGTAACCCCCGACTATACCGGCTGGATCACCATTACCGGACTCATGGCCGATTCACGCATCAAGATATGCGACTCGGCGATGAATGTAGTGGCTGAGACAGCATCGGAAGGCGGTATGGCAATGTGGGACGGTTGCAATTTCTCGGGCGCGCGCGTAAAGAGCGGCGTATATTATGTGCTTGCTTCCACTAAAGCTGATTCAGCTGCATCGGCTGCCGATGTAGTAGCTAAAATACTTGTAGTAAACTGATATGAATCCGTTAAGATATACTGATGATGCCGACCGTGCCTATGGCGCGGCCGGCATGGCTATAGGTCTCGTGGCGTTTGACGGTGAGGAATATCTCACGTCGATTGATATTGACCGCGAGCCCGACGATATATTAGGGTTGCGTGCCGATTTTTATTTCTCGGGCAATCCCGAATTTTCGGCCAAAAGTGCATGGAACCGTCTGCTTCACAACTATAACCTCTCGCTTGTGATGCTCATTTCCAACGTTATGTGCCGTAACATGGTACAGAACCGGCTCACCGTCAACTCCGAGTTGCATAAGCTCATCCGCTCTACCGCCTTTGATGAAGGACGTGATACCTGCGGGCTGGATGAAGACGAGTTTGACCGCCTTTTTGACAAGGATTTCAATTATCTCAACCGACTGTTTTCCCACTACGGAGTGAAAAATGTAGCTGAGGATTTTGCGCGTGCCATATCGACCCGCCGCAATCTCTCCCACATGGAGATACTCGACAGTCTTCAGGCCCTTCAGATGCTATGAAAGCGGCTATCATAGGTTATGGCAAGATGGGTAAGGCCATCGAGCGTTTTCTGATTGAGCGCGGTCACGAGGTCACGGCGGTGATAGATGCCGGAGAGGAATCGAAATTCGCTACAGAGGCATTCCGTAGCGCCGATGTGGCGATAGAGTTTACCAATCCGTCGTCGGCAGCAAGAAATATCATGCTGTCGGTAGAGGCCGGAGTGCCTGTGGTATGCGGCTCTACAGGATGGTACGGACGCAAGAAAGAGGTGGATGAGTATGTGTCGGCACATGACAGCGCCCTTCTTGCCGCCACAAATTTTTCTATAGGTGTGAATGTGATGATGGAACTCAACCGTCGTCTTGCATCAATGATGAGCAAGCTTCCCCAGTACAAGCCATCGCTCAGCGAGACCCATCATATTCATAAGCTCGATCATCCGTCGGGTACCGCCATCACTCTTCTTGAGCAGATCATGGAAGAAAATGCCGCATGCAAGTCATGGAGCGAGGAAACTGAAGGTGATGGTATAATCCCCGTCAGCTGCGAGCGACGCGGTGAGGTACCGGGAATACACACCATAACATGGACCTCGGCTGTGGATTCAATCTCTATCACCCATGATGCCCGCTCCCGCGACGGCTTTGCCCTCGGTGCCGTTATGGCTGCCGAATGGCTTGCCGGACGACATGGTATATTCACCATTACCGAGATGCTTCACTCGCTTAACATATTATAATCGACATGACAGGCAACGATAATACACAGCAGGAAAACCATCGTAAATCATTCAAGGAAGATTTCATATCACGAGTAAAAAACAATACCAAAGGGCGCTGGATAAGATTCGGTATCGTATCCGTAATTTTCTTCCTGTGGGTGGCATGGCTCGGCAACTGGTGGGTGGCCCTGTGGTGGTTGCTGCTTTTTGACATTTACATCACCGGATATATTCCGTTTACGTGGTGGAAAAAATCCAAAAATAAGATGGTCAGAAGCGTCATGAGCTGGGTCGATGCGATAGTCTATGCCCTGATTCTCGTGTATTTCGTATTTACATTCATAGGACAGAACTACCAGATACCCTCGTCGTCGCTTGAGAAATCACTGCTTGTAGGTGACTATCTTTGGGTCAACAAGATGGTCTACGGACCGCGTGTGCCCATGACTCCTGTACATTTTCCTCTCGCTCAGAATACTCTCCCTATTATCAATACCAAGAGTTATATTGAAAATCCGCAATGGAAATACCACCGTCTGCCCGGCCTCCGCAGTGTGGAGCGCGGTGATATCGTGGTATTCAACGTACCGGCCGGCGATACCGTTGCACTGAAGATGCAGAATCCTGACTATTATACGCTCGTGCGCATGTTTGGCCGCGAGACCGTGCATGGAAATCCCGCCCAGTTCGGAGAGATTATCTACCGACCTGTCGACCGCAGGGAAAACTATGTGAAACGTGCCGTGGGGCTGCCCGGCGAGACCATCAGCATCACCGACGGCGTGATTTATATAGATGGTGAGGCTATAGAGAAACCGGTCGATGCACAGTTCAACTACTACTATCAGTCAACTTCGTCGCCGCTCACCGACGAGCAGTTTGACACATGGGGTATAAGCGAGGATGACCGTCACCGCATCAATGTCACTCCCGCCGATCTACCCGGAATTGAGGCACTCGGATTCAGGGTTAATGAAGATGGTTCCGTGCCGGCGATATATCTTTCACCGCTTACTGACAAGATGGTGGCGGATATGACTGCGTCAGGTTCCGTAGGCAAGATCATGAAGCAGCCTGCTCCCGAAGGTGACTTCCTGTTTCCCGAAGGCATTGCCGATACATGGACCCGCGCTGACTACGGCGAATTATGGATACCCAAGAAAGGTGCCACCATACCGCTCAACTACGATAACTGGCTCACATATGAGCGCTGCATACGCAACTATGAAGGTCACCATGATGCTTATTTCAAGGACGGCAAGGCCTATATCGACGGCAAGCCTGCCGATACATATACATTTGCCATGGACTATTACTTCATGATGGGTGACAACCGTGACAACTCGCTTGACTCACGCTACTGGGGTTTCGTGCCCGAAGACCATATAGTAGGTAAACCCGAACTGGTACTTGTATCATTTGACAAAGACAAAGGCGGCCTTGACAAGATACGCTGGAACCGTATCTTTACCTCGGCCAATCCTTCGAAATGACTTTACTTGTAATACATAGCTACAATGTTTAGATCCAATGCGCTTACGGTATCCTGTTGTGCCATTTTTAATGCAGCGTTCCCTTTTATAATTATCGGAATGATATGGAACATGGTACTTGCATATGTAATGATAGGTATGGCCGCTCTGTCAGTGACAGGACTTATTGCAGGATTATGTCTGAATAATAAGATACCGCAATCTTCAGAGCTCAAGGATTTTCTGCTTGATTTAGGCTTTCCCTATGCTCTTGCTCTATCTGTTACCGTCACTTATTTCTGCACGGATATGACTGATGTGCTCCCGCTTCTGTGGATTCCTGCTTTCTTTGTCCTCATTACAGTCGCGGCATATGTGATGAAGCTCAAAAAGAGAGCTTAAATACAGTATCAAGAAAATGCGCAACCGTCTTGTAGTATATCCTGACCGTATACTTGCTGTTCCGTCGCGTTACTGCGGTGACATAAATTACTATGCCGCCGTAGCTTCCAGCGGAGCATCGGTAGTGATGACAGATGCACGTTACGACAAGAGGCAGAAAGCAGTGCATCGCACTGTGATAGCTGATGTCAACGGACCGCTGCGGCTTACCGTACCCACGGCCAAACCTCAATCGGCATCTTCGGCTAAGTGGAGCGACATTAAAGTGTCGGCCCACGGTAACTGGACCGATGTACACCGCACTGCTCTCGAGAGCGCCTATGGCCGCACTCCTTACTTTGAATTTTACGCTCCGCGATTCCTTCCCCTCCTTGTGGCGGAAGATCAACCTGTAGTGGAGCTGAATGCCGCTATAGATGCGGAGATACGACGCATATTGATGCTCCCCGCCCCTCTTGATCCAACAACTCAGGTTACGGATATATATGATGAAGGTTTCCTTTATCCCGCAGTAGAATATTATCAGGTTAGGGCTGACAGGCTCGGCTTCATCCCGGGACTCTCAGTGCTTGACCTTATTTTCAATATGGGACCGGAATCACCGCTTGTGTTGAGGACAATGATAAGACAGATTATAAAATGACTTCGTCAGTGCTGACTGAAAAGATATCTTCCGGTTTTCTGCGGTTTGCATCATATCTTCAGATCATTGGTATCATACTTGTAGTGCTCGGTCACTCGATGCACGAGTATCCCGATGGATGCGAAGGTAAGACAACGTATATCTATCGGATGATGTATTCGTTCAGGATGCCGCTGTTTATCTTCGTTTCAGGATTCCTGCTCGGATATACTGTGGTGATGAAAAACGGTGCTGTGAAATGGACCGATTTTGTCGTAGGCAAGCTCAAGCGACTTATGGTGCCGTTTGTCACGCTTACGGTGGTCACTTTTATACCCCGCGCCATGATGTCGGGTATAGCCGACGACGCGATAGAGTTGTCGTGGAGAAGTCTTGCCGAGGGATTGTTGAGAAACGACAGGATGATAATTCCGCTTTTCTGGTTTCTGCAGACGAGTTTCACCCTGCTTGTAATTACCTACGGCATGATAGTGATAGCCCGCAGGCTCAGAATCAGCGAGCTTGCAGTATATATTATTCTTGTGATGCTCTACGGAGCACTGCCTTGGATCGATGCCCTGCATCAGCCATGGTTTTCGCTGAGCGATACCTGCCGTCTTGCAGTGTATTTCGTATTTGGACTCATGTATGCTCGCTACATGAAAGTCGTGGATCGGGTAATACCATGGGAATCGAAGTGGTTTTTGGTGTTTACGGCTGCGGCGTGGACTGTGCTGTTCTTGATCGCGGAGAATACTGATTTCGTGATATTCAGCTCGCTATTCGGTATAGCCATGAATATCAGTCTTGCAAAGATTCTTGAATCAAAGCGAATCGAAGTACTTGACCATCTGCGTGGCTCCAACTATATTATCTTTCTGCTGTCATGGTATTTCAATGTATTAAGCCAGCAGGTGCTCAGTCATTTTGTCACACTGCCCTGGTGGATTTACAGCTTACTGTCGCTCACTACAGGTATATATGTTCCATGGATCATATTCCGCTATATGCGCGAGCACCCCGACAGCTGCATTTCTCGAATAGGCGTCACATTTCTCGGTCAATCGGTGAAGAAAAGGTAAAAAAGTATTACCTTTGTGATTCATAAATTCAATCCTGACTCACCATGAACCACTACGATTTTGACCGGGAAATAGACCGCTGCCACACAGGCTGCATGAAGACCGATGCACTGCTGCCAATGTTTGGCCGCGACGATATACGCGCCATGTGGATCGCCGATATGGATTTTCCCACCCATCCGGCTATCACCGACGCGCTGCTTAAACGCGCATCTCATCCGGTATACGGCTATGCCGCCGTGCCCGATGAATACTGGAACTCCATTATATCGTGGCTCGACCGCCGACACGGGTGGAGGGTGACACGCGAGATGCTCACATTTACTCCCGGCGTGGTGAGAGGTATAGGCTATATCATCAATTTCTTTACCCGCAAGGGCGATAAGATAGTGATTCAGCCGCCGGTATATCATCCATTCCGTCGCCTTATCGACGGTAACGGCCGCGTGACGGTGGAAAACCCGCTCGTGTGTGACGCCGACGACAATTACTCGATGAATCTGGAAGGTCTCGAGAAGATATTTGCCGAAGAGCATCCCGCCATGATGATTCTATGCAATCCTCACAATCCCATAGGACTGCAGTGGAGCCGCGAAACTCTTTCACATGTTGCCCGGCTGGCGGCGAAATATGGCGTTAAGGTGGTGTCGGATGAAATTCACGGTGACCTGATGCTGCATGGCCGCAAGCATTATCCTTATCTCGATACCTGTGAGGAAGCCCGCATGACGGGTATAGCTCTGGGTGCTCCATCTAAAACATTCAATATACCCGGTCTGTCGAGTTCATGGATAGCGATAGCCGATGAAAAGCTGCGCAGGGAATTTTATGAGTGGATGGAGGTGAATGAATTCGGCGAGCCCACGATGATGGCGGTGGTAGGCACGGTGGCGGCCTATACCCACGCCGAGGGCTGGCTCGATGAGGCGCTGAAATATATAGAGGACAATATTGCCGCCGTGCAGGAATATTGCCGGGAACATCTGCCTCGCATCAAGGCCGTGGCTCCCGAAGCTTCGTTCCTGATATGGCTCGATTGCCGCGGGCTGGGACTGGATCATGACGGATTGATTGACCTGTTTGTCAACCGTGCACGTCTGGCGCTCAACGATGGTGCGATGTTCGGTCATGAGGGCGACGGATTCATGCGATTCAATGTAGCCGCTCCGCGCCACACCATACTTGCCGCCCTCGACCAGTTGCGCGATGCCGTAGTGAATGCAGGCTTGTGAATCAATAATCAAGATTAACTCATATCTCAAGATGAAAAAAATTCTTTTTCTCCTCTTTGCCGTAATGTTTACGGCATTTGTTGCCGAAGCCAAATCCAAAGCCGAGATTAAATTCGAGGCTGTGAGCCATGATTTCGGTACCATCCGTGCCAACGGAGGCAAGGTGACCGCCACATATAAGTTTACCAACACCGGTGACAAACCTCTCGTGATCGTCTCTGTATCCAACGGCGGTTGCGGCTGCACCGTGCCCTCATATCCCAAGATGCCCGTTCAGCCGGGTAAGGAGGGGGAGATTTCCATAACGTTTGATCCCCGTGGACGTTCAGGTGAATTCGAGCGTGTCGTGAAGGTCAAGACCAACGCCGGAAATTCACGACAGAAACTCACGTTCTCAGGTACTATCATACCTTGATACCATGCTACGCTTTTCACTGATCGCTGCAGCGGCCTTATGTGCGCTCACAAGTCAGGCTCAGGTGCGCTGGCTTGAAAAGATTCATGATTTCGGAGCTTTCGATGAGGACCTCGGTACCGTGTATTGTGACTTCAAGTTTGTCAACGACGGCACGGAGGCATTAGCTATAGTGGCCGCGAGAGCCAACTGCGGCTGCACCCGTCCGACATTTTCACATGAGCCCGTGGCTCCCGGCGACACGGCTGTGGTGACAGTGGGTTTTGACCCGAAAGGACGTCCCGGAAAGTTTGAAAAAAATATCTATGTAGAGACCGACGCCGAGCGCTCCCGCACGACCCTGAAGATACGCGGCACAGTGATAGGAGCCGGCAATACTCTCAAATCACGCTATCCGGTAGAGGCCGGGCCGATGCGTCTGCGCGGCACCACAGTGGCCTATGGACCTGTGATAAAGGATCACTCGGCGGTAAAATCGCTCGAGGGATACAATGCCTCGGCCGATACACTCCGCCCTGTCATAGCCGGAGCGCCTAAGTATATCAACGTGATATGCGAGCCCAAGACCGTTCCCCCCGGTGAGCAGTTTGTGGTGAGCTGTATACTGCACTCCGACCTCAGCAACGACTGGGGACTTACTACCGGCTCATTTACCCTCGCTCCGCAGCCCGGTGCCGAGCCTGTCAATGTAGAGACAGTGGCTATCATAAAGGAAGACTTCTCTACCCTTACACCAGCGCAGATGGACAAGCGCCCTGTGATGACGCTCAGCGAATCGCGCATAGACCTCGGTAAACTCGACCGCACGGAAAAGAAAATCACTCATTCGTTTAAGATTACCAACTCCGGTTCCGATCCGCTGATACTCCGTAGCGTCACCTGTCAGGATCCTGCCGTGACGCTTGATATCTCTACCACAAAAATCAAGAAAGGTAAGTCGGCGCGAGTCACGGTCACAGTAGATCCGGCTCTTCTCAAGCCGTCGGCACCTCTTAATACCCGTATTTCCATCATAGCCAACGATCCGGTCAACCCCACCGAAATGATAAGATTGACCGGGGAATAAAATTTTCTCGAGTAATCATGGATAAGAATACCCTTGAATTCGTTACATATTGCATCAGTAAACTTGCTCAACAGCTGAAATTGAGCCAGAGCGATGTTTATGCCCGATTGAAAAATTCAGGTATTTTATATGATTATATAGTGCCTTCATATGACGTGCTTCATACGTTCAGTTCCCGTTATCTGATGAACGATATTACTGATTTCATGAAAGAAAAAGGAGTCTTACCCCAATGAAGCTGTATCATTCTTCGTATATATCGGTCAGCAGACCTGATACTGAACATTCCCGGGATTTTCTTGATTTTGGCAGGGGATTTTACCTGACATCAATGGAGGAGCAGGCTGTGAGATATGCCCAGCGTTTTCTGCGTCGCAACAAGGTGGCATGGATAAATACTTATGAATTGGAATTTGATCCTGCCGAATGGAAAATTCTCGAATTCGATGCCTACGATAAGATTTGGCTTGACTTTGTATCTAAGTGCCGGGCCGGTAAAGATGATACTGACTATGATATGGTCATAGGTGGTATCGCCAATGATAAGGTTATTCAAACCCTCGACAGATATTTTGAAGGAGAGTTGTCGGAAAGCGAAACACTCGGATTACTTAAATATGAAAAGCCTAATAATCAGTATTGCATCCGATCGCAAAAAATGCTGAATGACTGTCTTAAACACATTGAAAGCCGACAACTATGACCGAGGAAAGCAGAACAGTGATACGGGCATCAAAAGTGGCAAGAATAATAATGAGTCTGTGTGAACTGTATGGAATTTCGTTAGATGAAGCCACCGATATGTACTATACCTCGGTTGTATCTGATATGATAGAGGAAGGGGTATCGGATCTCCAGTGCCGAAGTGAGAAATATCTTGCAACATTGATATGGGAAGAGAATCACGAGGAGAGGAAATAGATTATTTTGACTTTTGTGAGATTTGTGCTAATTTTGTTATCAGATAGTCAAAGCAAAATCTCTACCCGATGGACAATATACAGCATCCTGAAAATGAGAGCTGCTACCGGTCGCTTAATGTGAATCAGGGACCGGAAAAACAGCCCCCTGTAGTTAATCCCTATCTCACCCGCGTGCGCCGCAAGCCTATCCCCTCGGCCGGAGAACTTGTGGAAGGTATACTGAAAGGTGACGTGACAGTGCTGTCGCGCGCCGTCACGCTTATCGAAAGCCTCAATCCGCAGCATCAGGCCGTGGCTCAGGAGGTGATAGAGAAGTGTCTGCCCTACTCGGGCAACTCGCGGCGCATAGGTATCACCGGTGTGCCGGGTGCAGGTAAATCCACATCGATTGATGTGTTCGGGCTTCATGTGCTGCGCGACGGCGGCCGGTTGGCGGTACTTGCCATCGACCCGTCGAGCGAGCGCACAAAGGGAAGTATTCTCGGTGACAAGACGCGCATGGAGAAGCTGTCGCAGCATCCTTCGGCATTTATACGCCCCAGTCCTTCGGCAGGGTCGCTGGGCGGTGTGGCCCGCAAGACACGCGAAACTATAGTGCTCTGCGAGGCTGCGGGTTTCAACAATATTTTCGTCGAGACCGTAGGCGTGGGTCAGAGCGAGACTGCCGTGCACTCTATGGTGGATTTCTTCCTGCTCATCCAGCTTGCCGGCACGGGCGACGAATTGCAGGGTATAAAGCGCGGCATCATGGAGATGGCCGACGGTATAGTGATCAATAAGGCTGACGGTGACAATATCGACCGTGCCCGTCTTGCGCAGGCTCAATTCCGCAGTGCGCTGCATCTTTTCCCGCCTACAGCGTCGGGCTGGCAGCCCGAGGTACTCACCTACTCCGGCTATTTTGAACTCGGCATTCCCGAGGTGTGGGATATGATCGACCGGTATTTCGCTTTCGTGAAGGCCAACGGATATTTCGAGCGCCGCCGTCTGGAGCAGGCCCGTTACTGGATGTACGAGACCATCAACGAGAAATTGCGCGACCATTTCTATTCCAATCCCGTGGTGGAAAAGATGCTTGCCGAGAAAGAGGAACGCGTGCTGGCCAATATGCAGAGCTCGTTTACCGCCGCCCGCGATGTGCTCGACGCCTACTTTAATGAATGGAAAATTTAAGAATTTAAAAATTTAAAATGGAGAATTTGGAATTGCTGATCCAATAGCTTATAATTCCAAATTCTCCATTTTCAATTCTCCATTCTCCATTCTAAATTTAAAGAATGGGAAGGATTGCTTCCGGAAACGGGGGTGAGAGAAGTGATTGTGCACGGGCGAGGTATTCGGCGGCGAGTGTTGAGAACGCATCGGCACTTGCCGGTGACTCGGGACGCCACACGCGCATTATAGAGGCTACCGTGCCGAGCGCTATTATCTGTTCCATTGCCGAAAGCAGCATGTCGGCTTCCACGCTGCCGAAGCCGCGGGGAGTGTTGAAGCTGAGATTAAACCGGTCAAAAGCCATATCGGCCTGCGGTATCTCGGCTTCGTCGATATATCGCCGGAGATTTATGGTCATTTCGATATAAGACTGGAGCATGAGTTGCTTCACGAGCGGAAGCCGGAAATCCTCGAGCAGTGGACTCAGGGGATGAGCGCCCTCGCCCTCGCCGTCATTGTCGGCAAGAATCTGCATGGCGGCGAGGGAGCGGGCGATCGGGAGAATTTTCTCGGTGTAAAGTGTGTAGTTCATAGCATCATGATGTTATTTTCAGATTTTCGCGGCGATATGCCGGGCTGTGACGGGTGAGATGAAGAAGCTCGATGCGGTGGCCGTGCGTAACACAGCCTCTACGGCACGATGGTAACCGTAGCCGCGGGCTTCAAACGAGTCAACCTTGCGGCTGATTTCAGCCCACATGGCACGGCGTAGCGGGCTGATTGTCGCGAGCTCTCCGCGGCGGTATTCGCGCACCGTCCGCACGGCCATATCATAGCTCACGTAGTAGCACGGGGCCTCGGAGGCAGCCGCCCGTGATGCCAGTGCCGAGAGTGACTCGGGCGCGTGATTGAGTTCCATTATTTCCTTACAGCGGCGTGAGAAATCGCGGTTACGCCTTTCGATGAGTTCAAGCATATAGATAAGATTTTGGTGTGGTTATTTACTATTGTTATTGCAAAAATACCATGGTATATGGGCGTAACAACCACGCTTCACTGTTAATTGCTGTTAATTTTACAGATGGTAGCGCATTTTGCAAGCTTTTCATCGCGCACGGTGCGGAAGGTATTGAAGGTCTCGAAAATATCGAGCAGGGCTATCGCCGAGTTCTGAATCTGGCTTTCAAACATGGTGGCCGACTGGTTGGCGGCCGAAGTCTGTCCCTGAAGTGCTGCAGAAACTCCTGAGATCTGCCGCATCATGTTCATCTCGATATCGAGCAGTCGGGCCGCATTGTCGGTCGACGCTTCGGAATTGAGCTGTGTGGGAATGCGACCGGCAGTGCCGTCGATGGGAATCACGCCACCGGGGCGATTCCATAGCGCCACGGCATCGGCTATTGAAAATCCGTCGGGCTGCGACTCGAGCGGATACAGAAGCACGCCCTTAGCCGATACTGCCAGCACATGGTCGATCATGGTGATGAGGCGGTTGATGTGGCGCTGCTGCTCCACGATATCCTCTATGAAAGGATGCACTTCGCCATCGGTGAGCGGATAGAACTTCACTACAAAGGGATGTGATCCGTCGGCATACGGCGATACCGTGTGGTCGAGCAGCATGCCGCAGGGAGCATAAAATCGGCAGTGCCATTCCACTTTGTAGGATGTGGAGGAAGCGGCTGAGCGTCGGTTGCCGGTATAATCGAGCGTCCACACCTCGATTACGCGGCATTTACCGTCGGCCGACGCACTGAAAAAAGTACCGGGTTGAGGGGTGAAAGCTGTGGAGCAATCGGCCTCGCGGCAGTTGCGGCGCCATGTGTCGCGTATCATGCGCACCCGTCGGGCGTTTCCGTGCCCGAATCTCATTATCATCTGCTCGCAGTCCATTTCGTGGAGCATGCCTATAAGTTCTATATCGGTGCCGCGGGGATCGGTGAAGGGATTACAGAAAAACATGGCCGGTGATACTTTGTCGGCCCATGCGCCGCAACCCTCGGGACGCTTCTCGGCTACCACGCGCTGAATGGCGCACCCCGATATGAGAAACTCCTCGAGTGTGCGGGCATCCAGTTCGTCGAGGCGGTTGAATACCGGTGCTGTGCTCTGTTGGCGCTTCCCGGCCGCGATATTGTAGCGGAATCGCCCCACCACACTCTTGACAAGCGAGCGCAGCAGATTGTTGGTGAGCGGAGTCTTACCCAGCGCGCGCACGGCATCACCCTCGGTGATGATACGCCCCGTCGCATCGGCCACGGGCCACGACCATTGGTCGCCGTAGGTGAAATTCTTGAGCCGGGTGCGCGAGCGGCGCAGAGGTGCCATCGCCTCCCATGCGGCATGGGCGCGTTCAAACGGTGAAGTCATATTTCGGTTCATCTTCAATAATAGTGGATAAAGCTGAGGAATCAAATTCATAAATGCCGTCGGTCATCACCACGGCGCGGAAAGTAAGCAGCTCGTCATCGGCTATATAAGGATACAGGCTTATGACATTGGAGTGCATGAGAGCCGTCGGGTCATCGGGACTTGACATGGTGAACGGGCTTGACTGACGGCGGCGCACGCGGCGTATAGTTCCTTCGGGAAAAGCGTTGTCGTGGAGCAGGCGTGCCGGAGCATTCCAGCCACGCATCCTTATCGACAGTATTCTTACGACCTCGGGAGGCACCACTACCTGCGCGCCACCTCGGCCGTCGGGCCGCACTTCGAGCCCGTCTTCAATGTCGCGCGGCGCAAGCATGTGTTCAGGCGCTGTGAGCAGCAGGTTGAAATACCATTTCTTAACCTCCTCCGTGACTATCATGTCCATGTCGACGCCGTCGTTACGGCTCACGACCGCCGCGAGCGGCACTGTGTTGAGGCGGCGCAGGGTGAGCCATCGCTCGTTCATCTGCGCTTGAGTGAGTGTGAGTTTCATAGTATATGCGGTTTTTAGCGCAAAGTTACCTCCACGGCGCCCGTGTATATTGCGATAGTAGCCGGGAAGCAGTATATTTGCATCCGAAATTATGATTACTCACTTCGTTCGTAACACGATGGAGATGATACCAATCCCTACCTGCGGCAGCCTGTAGCGCCGCGCTATAACCGCCGTGCACATCACCACGATTATACCCGCCCCGCCCGATATATGATTACTCTTAAGGTGGCGCCGCACATTCCGGCGCTCCCTACCGTAACAGGCAATCCGGCCACTGTCGATGTGGATTTGTGACGGCTGGATTGATTGTATTGAAAACGGAGGTGTCCTGATCTCGCCGTTCATTCATCCGGTGGAGAATGATATGAGAAAAACGGCTGTGGAAAGCGGCGGCTCGATAGTGAGAATTACCGACAACGGCTTTCCCGAGCGGTTTTCGCCCTCGGGGAGTGAATTTGAAATGTTAGGATCAGGGAGGCTTCTTCTCTTAGGAGAGCTGAATTACAATTCACGCAAGCAGAATATGAGCTACCGTTGGGCCGGGCGCCTCAACCGATTGGCCGAGATGCTTGCCTCTCACCCCGAAGGAATGACCATGCGCCTCGCCTCAAGGTGAAAAAAATTCCTCACTCCGATCGTGGTCCGAACGAAGTGAGGATTATAAGGATAATAGCTGTTTTTAAGCGAGATATTCCTTGACGAGGGCGGTGACGGCGTCGGTGGTGAAGCCGAATTTTTCGTCGAGCACCTTGTAGGGGGCCGATGCACCGAAGTGGTCGAGACCGAATACCTTGCCGTTGCGACCCACTACGCCACGCAGTGTGGAGGGAAGACCGGCGGTGAGACCGAACACCTTCACGTCGGCGGGAATCACGCTCAGGCGGTATTCCTCGGGCTGGATGTCAAAGAGACCTATCGAGGGAACGGATACCACGCGGGCTTTCTTGCCTTCGGCGGCCAGACGCTCGGCTACCTCTACGAGGAGCGAAACTTCCGAGCCGTTGGCCACGAGCACCACATCGGGGTTCTCGGCCTCTACCACCACGTAGCCGCCGCGCTTCATGCCGGCTTCGGCCTCGGCATAGCGGTCAGATGCTACGGCGGGCAGGTCGGGGAGATTCTGGCGCGAGAGCACGAGTGCGGTGGGGGTGTCGAAGTTTTCCATCGCCATCTTCCATGCCACGGAGGTCTCCACGGCATCGCCGGGACGGAGCACGAGCATCGAGGGACGTCCGGCGAAATTCTTGAGTTCTTCCATGAGGCGGAGCTGTGCTTCCTGCTCCACGGGCTCGTGGGTGGGACCGTCCTCGCCCACGCGGAATGCGTCGTGAGTCCAGATGTATTTCACGGGGAGTTCCATCAGTGCAGCCATGCGCACGGCGGGTTTCATGTAGTCGCTGAACACGAAGAATGTGCCGCATGCGCCTATCACGCCGCCGTGGAGCACGATACCGTTCATGATGGCGGCCATGGTGAGTTCCGATACACCTGCGTGGAGGAATGCGCCCGAGAAATCACCGTTGGTGAACGGATGGGTTTTCTTCAGGAATGCGTCGGTCTTGTCGGAGTTGGCGAGGTCGGCCGACGATACTATCATGTTGTTGACCTTCTCGGCGAGAACTGCGAGCACGTCGGCTGAAGCCTGACGGCTGGCGATGTTGGCCTTGTGAGGTATTGCCTTGTAGTCGATTTCGGGAAGCTTGTTGGCGAGGAAGTCCTTGAGCTCGCGGGCGAGTTCGGGGTTGGCGAGTTCCCAGTCGGCCTGAGCCTTGCGGCGGGCGGCCACGATGGTGCGGAGCTCGGCGTGACGAGCCTCGTAGAGCTTCTTGACATCATCGAAAATCACGAAAGGATTCTCGGGATCGGCGCCGAGGTTGCGCATTGTGGCGGCATAGTCGGCACCGGCTGCGCTCAGAGGCTGGCCGTGGGTGGAGCACTGACCCTCGAAATTGGAGCCGTCGGCCTTCACCACGCCGCGACCCATTACGGTGTGGCCTATGATGATGGTGGGGCGCTTGGTCTCGTGCTGAGCGGCGGTGAGAGCCTGAGCTATTTCCTCGGGGTTGGTGCCGTCGATTTCGAGCACGTTCCAGTGCCATGCGCGGTATTTTGCGGCTACATCCTCGGTGTCAACGGCGTTGACGTAGGTTGAGAGCTGCACTTTGTTGCTGTCGTAGAACATGATGAGGTTGCTCAGTCCCAGATATCCTGCTATGCGGCCGGCACCCTGAGATATTTCCTCCTGTATACCGCCGTCGGAGATGAAGGCGTAGGTCTTGTGGCTCATCCACTCGCCGAAGCGTGCGGCGAGGAAGCGCTCGGCTATGGCGCAACCCACGGCCATGGTGTGGCCCTGACCGAGGGGGCCGGAGGTGTTTTCAACGCCGCGCTCGGGATGAAGCTCGGGGTGTCCGGGTGTGGGTGAGCCCCACTGGCGGAACTGCGAGAGTTCCTCGGTGGTATAGTGGCCGAAAAGAGCCAGCACGCTGTAGAGCATGGGCGACATGTGGCCGGGATCGAGGAAGAAGCGGTCGCGGCCGAGCCATGTGGGATCATCGGGGTCGGTCACGAGAAACTGCGAGTAGAGCACATTTACGAAGTCGGCGCCGCCCATGGCACCGCCGGGATGTCCCGATTTGGCCTTTTCGACCATCGAGGCAGCAAGAGCGCGGATATTGTCGGCCGCGCGGTTGAGAGTCTTGATATCCATTTGACAGGTAATATGATTAGTTTTTCTTATTGTGTTTCCGGTCTTTATTTTTCAGGTGTATTGTGCTGAATATCGACACAATATACCGCAAATATAAGCATTTTTCGCGATAATTCCCGATATTTGCCGTGAAAAAACGAGCTGCGGGTGCGCAGGGGAAACTTTTCCCGCGCACCCGCAATTATTCGTTACGATGAGGTGGTGTTACTTGTTTTTGATCTTCTCGAGCTGGCGTTCGATTGCTTCGAGGCAGAGGTCAACGGCTTCCTCGAAGGTGTCGGCAGTCTTGTCGGCCACCACCTCTTCCTGAGGCAGGAGGACTTTCACGATGGCCTGCTTGTTCATGGCCGTCTCGGGTTTTACTACTTTAAGAGATACGTCGGCGGTGGTGATGGCCGGATTATGACGGGCGACGCGCTCGAGTTTCTTGTTGATAAACGATGTGAGTTTCTCGGCGATGTCGAAGTGGATGGCTTTGATGTTAATGTCCATTTTGTCCTCCTTTTTTTAGGGCACGGGGGTGTGCTTGTTGATAATTTTGTTGTAGTTCTCTATTACTCAGATGAGTATAAACCTGTGTCGAAGCGAGTGAGGCATGACCCAGAAGTTGCTTTACGGTGTTGAGACCGGCGCCGGCGTTGAGCATGTCGGTAGCCATCGAGTGGCGCATCACGTGAGGGCTGCGGCGGGCGGCGTGCACATCGGCCGCCTCCATGCAGCGCCGCATTATGCGGTATATGTCGTGTCGCGAGAGCGGAAGCCCGTTGACACTCACAAGCAGCGTGTCGACTTGTACTGAAGCACCCTCCGGTGCGGGACGCAGTGGCCGGTAACTGTCGATCATCTCCGCCAGCCGCTGACTGATGGGGATGATCCTGTCTTTATTACGCTTGCCGTGCACTTTTAGTTCACGGCGACGTGTATCGGTGTTGACATCGAGCAGCCCGGTGAGCTCGCTGCAGCGCATCCCGGTATCGTAGAGCAACTCTCCTATAAGACGGTCGCGGACGTTCTTGAACTCATTGGCCGAGTCATATACCTCGCTCCCTGCGTCGAGCATGGCGGCCGTCTCGTCGGGGCGCACGTTGAGCGGCAGCCGCTTGGGGAGCCGGGGTGTGTTGAGCGCGGCGGCGGGATTGGTCTTCATGCCGTGGTTGCGCATCATGAATTTGTAGAATGATTTGAGTGCCTGCACCTTACGCTTCAGTGTGGCAACTGATACTCCCTGCCGGCTGAGATGCGACATGTAAAGCCGCAGATCGGAAACGGTGACGTCGGTGACATCGAGCCGCGACATATCGCCGTCGGTGGCCCATTCAGCCCATTGCTCGAGGTCGCGGCGGTAGGCAGCCGCGGTGTTGGGCGAATAGTTGAGCTCGAGGCTCAGATAGTCGATGAAGCGGTCGATCATGGCAGTCGCTTTTAAGGGTATAGTGCAAATATAATTCAATGATATAAGAAAAGCAAGAAAAAATTCGTTATTTTTGTAACTCAAACTTTCAACCGATGCAACAACCATCCGTCACCCCTGCCGGCAGCAAAGGTCGCCGGGTACTCGGCTACCTGCTCAAGTATGGTGTCCCGCTCATTATCACGGTGGGGCTCTGTTATCTGCTGTTTCACGACATAGATTTCGGCATGATGGTCGAGACCATACGCCGCGACTGCGATTTCCGCTGGATAGGCGCGGCACTGGCCGTAAGTATACTCAGCCATATATTGCGTGCCGCCCGCTGGCGCATACAGTTGCGTGCCCTCGGTATCGATGCTTCGCTGTGGGAGCTCACGCTGAGCATATTCGGCACCTACGCCGTCAATCTTGTATTTCCCCGTCTTGGCGAAGTGTGGCGCACGGGTTTCGTGGCCGAGCGCCGTCAGGCGCCGTTTGCCACCGTGTTCGGCTCGATGGTAGCCGACCGTCTCGCCGATACCATCACGGTACTTCTCATCACCGGATTCACATTCCTGCTTGCCGGCGCCCAGCTGGTGAGCTATCTTAGCCAGAACCCCGAGGCTTACGACACCGCCATGACTCTCGCTACATCGCCGTGGCTGTGGCTAACCATAATTATAGTCATCGTAGTGCCGGCGTTTATACTCGTGAAGTATCCCGAGGCCAAGGCTGTGGTTAAGATACGCCAAGTGTGGCAGCGCCTATGGGACGGCTTCGCCGTAATCGTGAAGATGCCCGGCAAGGGTCACTGGCTGCTGCTTACGGCCGGAGTGTGGGGCTGCTATTTCTTCCAGCTCTATCTGGCGTTTTTCTCATTTCCCGTCACCGCGCAGGTGGTGGCCGAGCATGGCGTGACGGCCGTGCTGGTGTGCTTCGTGCTGTCGAGTATCTCAATGGCAGTGCCGAGCAACGGCGGCATAGGACCGTGGCAGTGGGCCGTGATATTCGGACTGAGTCTGTACACGGTGCCCGGCCTGACTACCGACTACGCCACTACATTCGCCAATCTCGTGATGGGCACGCAGACACTTCTGCTCATCCTTCTGGGTATATTCACTTTCACCGCGATCGCTCTTCAGCGCAACCGCCCCTCATCACCATCATCAGCCTATGAATCTTGACCGAAACGAGGATTATTTCCTTCATGATTTCAATAAAAACGACAGTGCCGCCAGCGGTCCCGAAACCACCACTCCCGTGCCCGGTCAGACGGTGGATTTCTCTTCATCCTCACGCGCCGGAGACGCGTCGCCGTCACCCGCGGTGAAGAAGCGCGGCGGTTGCAGGAAGGCGTGGATATGGTTTTTCGCAATCATAATAGCGGCTCTGGCCGTGACCGTATCGATACGCTACTTCATACCCTATACCACCGACTCGCAGGTGCGCGGCTATGTGGTATCGGTGGAGAGGCGCGGTATAGTGTGCAAGACATTTGAGGGAGAGATGGTATCGCACGCCGCCCTCGAGGATTCCACACGCATCTATGCCCGTGAAATCAATTTCTCCATTCCGTCTGATTCCCTCGCCCGCCTGCTTCAGAGCTATCAGGGCACCGGGCGTCCCGTCACCGTGACACTCGAGCGCTATTACGGCACTTTACCATGGCGGGGAGCCTATCCTACGGTTGCCGTGGCAGTTGAGCCGGGATTATAAAGAAGTTTTTACCAAATTTGCGTTAAAATTCTATTAAAACTATCATTTTGTTAGGAATTGTCGCGGAAATTTACTACTTTTGTATTCCTTTGCTGAAAAAAGGAGGAAAAATCGTCGGCGCGAGTAGCGTAGACGACGGCAAAGGCAAGTCCCTCCACCTATCTAACTGTTTATAGAAAAGAATAATAACACAGACAATCACCCCTATTGAAATTGGACATGAAGCAAATCTTTTTAGCAATCTTGCTGGCTGTGGGTGCAATAGGCGCCTGGGCCAATCCCGTGTCACAAAGCCGTGCCGAAGAAGCTGCCAAAATGTGGGTAAAGGCCCGCTCGGGTCAGAACACCACGGTTAAGCAGGTTCTTACCGCTAAAGACCGGTACTATATAGTTAATCTCGCGCCTGCCGGTTGGGTGATCGTTTCGACCGACGACGCTGTGGATCCCATCATCGGTTACAACCTTGAGGGAAATCTCGACGTGACCGATCTTCCCGAGAACATGCGCGCCGTCATCGACGAGATCGGCGATGTAAACAAGTATGAGGCGCGAATGCGTTCGACCGTTTCGCCCGCATGGACCTCCATGGCTTCAGAATTCTCGCGTGCCGACGAAGGCCGCATCGAGCCCCTCATCAAGGTCAACTGGACTCAGGACGGCAACTATAGTAAATATTGCCCGTCAAACGCTTCGGGCCGTGCGCTCGTAGGTTGCGTGGCGGTGGCAATGGGTCAGGCAATGACCGTGCAGCGCTGGCCCAACAAGGGTCAGGGTTCATTCCGCTACGTTCCTGCCGGATATTCCGCTCAGGAAGTGAACTGGGACAATCAGAAGCCCTATGACTGGGACGCCATAATAAGCGGCACCAACAGCAACGACGAGGCTGCCCGTCTGCTCTATCACGCAGGTGTATCGGTATCGATGGGTTACGGTGCCAACGGTTCCGGTATCCCCTCCAACGAGGTGAACCGTATCTCCGACGCTCTCAAGAAATATTTCTGCTATCCTTCTGATGTGACCTACGTGTGGCGCGACAGCTACCGTGGCGACTGGGACCGCCTCATCTACAATGAGCTTGCAGCCGGCCGTGCTGTGATCTACAACGCTATCTCCCACACCAACACCGGTTCGAAGGATGCCGGCCACTCCTTCAACGTCGACGGTTTCGACGGTGCAGGCAAGTACCACCTCAACTGGGGTTGGAACGGCTCGGGCAACGGATGGTTCCAGCTCTCCCGCCTCAACGTGAGCGGTTATGAGTACAACTATGATCAGGTGGCTGTAATCGGTATCGGTTCGCCCGAACGCGAGCTCCGCTCCATCGAGCTTACTGAAACCACCATCGACGAGAAGCTTCCCGCAGGTACCGTGGTAGGTGAAATCCTCGTCAACGGCGAGGCTCCCCAAGCCGGTTATACCCTCAAGGTGCAGGGTTCCTACGATGCTTCACTCAAGGGATTCCCCGAAGTGCCCTTCGCCATCAAGGACGGCAATCTCGTGACCACCGCTGTGCTCGACGCCACCAAGCCCACCATAGGCATCGAAATCTCGGCTCAGACCGCCAAGGGCGACCGCCTGACAGCTGAGTTTACCATCAATGTGGTAGCTTACCGCAAGATCGAGAAAGCGACTTCACTTGCATATGACCGCAACTCCGGCGAATTCACTCTCAAGACAAAGCACGGTGTAACCTACACCCTCACCCGTCCTGACGGTTCGCAGGTAGCTACGGCGCTTCTCGAGCCCCTGCCCAAGGTCACCTTCAATAAGTCGCAGCTCGGCGACGGCGAGAACACTCTCACCCTCACCACCTCCGACGGTGATACCAAAGTGCTCAAGATAAAGAAATAATTCAACTTCAATCTGACGAAATTACTCCTATGAAATTCTCGAAATATCTTTATATAGCAAGCCTCGCGGCTTTTGGCTCTATGGCACTCACCTCCTGCGGTGAAAGCAAGGAGAACGAACCCGGCACCAACCCCGGTACCACTCCTTCCGAGAAAGCCCTCAAGATAAGCACCAATGTGCTCACCGAAGCTCAGGTCACCACCGAGCTGGGCGAAGCAGCTACCATGAACGTATTCGTCAAGACCGGTAGTTCGCTCTCGTCGCAGGACTTCGTGAAAGGTGTCAAAGCTACTTTCCAGAACGGCGCATGGGGTCTCTCGCCCGTAGTGGAGTTTACCACGCAGAACAATGCCCTCTTTGTCTACGCCGTATCGCCTTTCAAGGCATCGGGCTCGTTTGATCCCCTCCGCTATCCTGTCGACATCACCGAGCAGCAGGATGTGCTCTACTCCGGTGCGGCCGCCGCAGCCAACTATTCGCAGGGTATCACCACCGCCAAGCTCACCATGAAGCATGCTCTTGCTATGGCTTCGTTCAATATATCGAAGTCGGGCTATGCAGGCGAAGGCAAGCTCACCGGACTCTCCGTCAACGGCGAGACCATTTTCACCGAAGGTGACCTCGATATCTCGACAGGTAACATTACCGGTACAAACCGCAAGGCGTTTACCGTTGACTATGACAAGACCATCGACGCTGCCGGATGGAAAGCCGATCTCCCCTCTATGTGGCTCATTCCCGCCTCCACCAAGGCTTCTCCCGCCACACTCACGGCTACCATCGACGGAAAGACTTATGATGTGACATTCCCTCAGGTTGATATCCGTGGCGGATTCCAGACTATCTTCCACCTCATCCTGTCGCCCAACGGACTCGTGTTCCGTCCTGACCAGACCCAGACCGTCTCGCTCAATCAGGGAACCGATGATCCTCAGCTCGCTCAGCTCTACGGTCAGCTCGTGTTCAAGGTGAATGCCGCTGAATTCAGCTTCCCCACTTTCTCGGGCGACAACGTATTCGGCAACATCGTAGCCGGCAATACCATGCTCAACTATGCTATCGGCGGAAAGGTTATCCTCTCGGCAGGTACTGCAACTGACGTAGTGGTGGAGACATGGAACTCTACAGGCTTCACGCTCGACACGCTCGAGGGCGTAGAGTCAGTCGACATCTCGCAGTATTGATAACGCATATCCTCTTACCATCTATACCCGCCCGGGAGCGAAACACCTTCGCTCCCGGGTTTAGTTTTATGTAGAAGAAACTGACGCTTCGCCGCATTTCCCGGAAATTCGGAATATCACGATATTTGTAGCCGCGCGGGAGCTATCTCGCTCGGCTATCCCTCCAATACACCTCTTACCCGGGATATATGTCTGTCGATGAACAACCTCGCACATACCATCGCGGCAACTTTCAAATCAGAGCAAGCGTTATGTATTAAAATACACGATAATTTCGTAACTTTGCTACACTAATTACAGATTAACTATGAAGCTCATAAAAGATACAGAGTTCGGCGGCGAGCGTCCGCTGTTTGCATCGAGCGATCTCGCTCTTGAAAACGTAACCATCCACACCGGCGAGTCAGCCCTCAAGCAGTGCCGCAATATCGTGGCACGTGACTGCCGCTTCGAGGGTAAATATCCTTTCTGGCATGTGGATAACTTCGCTATCGAAAATTGTCTTTTCACGCCCGGAGCACGTGCCGCCCTGTGGTATTCCCGCGACCTGATTATGAAAGACACCCTCGTGGAGGCGCCCAAGATGTTCCGCGACATGGATCACATCACACTCGAGCGCGTGAAGATTCCCGATGCGCAGGAGACCCTGTGGCACTGCCGTGACATTCAGTTGCGCGATGTGGAGGTGGCCAACGCCGACTACCTTTTCATGCACTGCGACGATATCGATATTGACCGTTATACCCAGCACGGCAACTATTCCTTCCAGTATTGCAACCGCGTGACCATACGCAATGCCGAGATTCATTCCAAGGATGCTTTCTGGAATACCACCGACGTAACAATAATCGACTCGACTATTTCCGGTGAATATCTGGGATGGCACTCGCGCCGCCTCAAGCTTGTAAACTGCCACATATCGGGCACTCAGCCTCTTTGCTACTGCCGCGACCTCGTGGTGGAGAATTGTACGTTTGACGCCGACTGCGACCTTGCGTTTGAGGACTCGTCGATTGATGCCGTAGTCACTTCTCCTATCACGAGCGTCAAGAATCCCCGCACAGGTTCCATCAAAGCCAAGTCGATAGGCGAGATAATTATCGATGCCAACGTGCTCGCACCCGCCGACTGCAAGATTTCAACCGATGAGCAACTTTGACAATAAGGTCCTGCGCCGCAACACCGGTTCCTACAAGTGGGACACTCCGGAGGCCGACGATATCATACCCATGTGGGTTGCCGATATGGACTTCCGCGCGCCCGACTGCGTGGTCGACGCCCTGCGCCGCCGCGTGGATCACGGTGTATTCGGCTACACGAAGGTGCGTCCCGAATTTTACACCGCCCTTACCGGCTGGTTTTCCTCGCGTCACGGCTGGGAAATAAATACTGACAGGCTCATATATACCTCGGGTGTGGTTCCGGCTGTATCGGCCATTATAAAGGCTGTTACGCGCCCCGGCGACGGCGTGGCGCTGCTCACTCCGGCTTATAACTGTTTCTACTCATCGATACGCAACAACGGGTGCATGCTCCGCAGCGTGCCTATGGTGATGACCGAGAGTGGCTATGCCATAGATTTTGACGCGCTCGACACCACGCTGAGCGATCGCCGCACCCCCCTGCTCATATTCTGTAACCCGCAGAATCCCGGCGGCAGAGTGTGGACCCCCGACGAGACCCGCCGCGTTGCTGAAATAGCGCGCCGCCACTCCACTTTCGTGATCTCCGACGAAATCCACTGCGAACTTACATTCCCGGGCGTGGACTATACGCCCTATGCCACCGTGGCTGCCGACGATGCCGACCGTTGGGCCGTGTGCGTGTCGCCGAGTAAGGCTTTCAACACGGCCGGACTTCAGATTGCATGCATAGTGGCCTCCGACGACGATGCCACGCGCCGCATCGACCGCGCCATCAACGATAACGAGGTGTGTGACGTTAATCCCTTCGGCGTGGAAGGCCTCATAGCGGCATATACTCCCGCCGGAGCCGAGTGGCTCGATGAGTTGCGCGGGTATCTTCACGGCAATTTCACCCGGCTTGCCGCCTTTATTGACTCTCACCCCGCATTAGGCTGGAAACTCACACCCATGGAGGGCACTTATCTCGCATGGATCGACGTGAGCGCAAGCGGCATTGACGGCGATGCCACAGCCCGCAGGCTGCTCGGAGAAGCCCGCATCATGGTGAGCGAAGGCAGCGACTACGGCCCCGGAGGCGAAAACTTCATCCGTATCAATCTCGCCTGTCAGCGGCACACGCTCGATGAGGCGCTTAACCGCATAGAATCCGCGCTGTTCAAGTGAAACTCTCGGAGCGACTGCTTGCCAAGATACGTGAGGGCGAGCCGATGACATTCGGCGAACGCCTTCACCTGATCGTGTTGCTCAGTATTCCCGCAATACTGGCGCAGGTATCGCTCACGGCAATGTTCTATATCGACGCCTCGATGGTGGGCTCGCTCGGAGCGGAGGCTGCAGCATCGGTGGGTCTCGTCGAGACTACCACATGGCTGTTTGGCGGACTGTGTTCGGCGGCGGCAACGGCTTTTTCGGTGCAGGTGGCTCACCGCCTCGGTGCTTCTGACAAGGCCGGCGCGCAGGCTGTGGTGCGACAGGGCACCGTGGCTGTCGCCATATACGGAGCCGTGATCGCCGCGCTCGGTCTTGCGATAAGCCCTTATCTGCCCGGATGGCTCGGCGGAAACGACGATATCAATCACAATGCGTCGCTGTATTTCGCGATTTTTTCAGCTTGCCTGCCGGTGTATACGCTCAGCACCCTTGCCGGTGCCGTGCTCCGCTGCTCGGGCAACATGAATACTCCCAGCGCGCTCAACATACTGATGTGTGTGCTCGACGTGGTGTTTAATTTCTTCCTTATATTTCCATCCCACGACTTCACGGTCGCCGGAATACCGGTGCATCTTCCCGGTGCCGGACTCGGTGTGGTGGGTGCGGCGATCGGTACCGGTCTGGCCGAACTTATCACGGCGATGCTCATGAACTACGTGTTGTGGCGTCGCTCGCCGCAGATAGATATGCGCCAGTCGGGAAGCTTTGCGGTGACACGTCCCGTGCTGCGTCGTGCGTTCAAGATAGGCGCCCCTATCGGACTGCAGCAGTGTATCATGTGTGGAGCACAGATAATGTCGACCGTCATCGTGGCGCCGCTCGGCACCATTGCCATTGCCGCCAACTCGTTTGCCATAACCGCCGAGAGTCTCTGTTACATGCCCGGATTCGGTGTGAGCGATGCCGCCACCACCATCGTGGGCCAGTGTGTGGGTGCGCGCCGCCGCAAGCTCACCCGTGAGCTCGGTTACCTGTGCGTAGGTCTCGGCATGGCCGTGATGGCCGTGATGGGCGCGATAATGTGGATAGGCGCCGATGCCATGATAGGGCTTATGACACCATCGGAGGAAATACGCCGTCTCGGTGCATCGATTCTCCGCATAGAGGCTTTTGCCGAGCCGATGTTTGCCGCTGCGATAGTGAGCTACGGAGTATTTGTGGGAGCCGGCGACACGCTGATACCGTCGTGCATGAATTTCGGCAGCATATGGCTCGTGCGACTCACTTTGGCCGCCCTGCTTGTGGGCACGATGGGACTTACCGGCGTGTGGATCGCAATGGCTGTGGAACTCTCGTTCCGCGGGCTCATTTTCTTGCTCCGTCTCCGCTCCTCGCGCTGGCTGCCCGAGCCTGAAGCGGCCTCTTGACCGCTGAATGCGGTAGAAATTTTTCAGGGTACGGGTGTAACTATCCGGCTGTTCTTGCGTCATATGTAATGACCGAGAATTATTCATTTTATTTCCTCTCCAATGAAAAAAGTACTTTCGTTTCTCCTCGCTTCTTTAGTATTGTTGACTGCAAGTGCCGGTAATGTGGTGACACTCGTTGACGACAGCGACGGCTCTCCCGTGACCGGTGCCGCTGTAGTATCGTCGCGCGGTGTTATCCTCGGTGTGACCGACGCGCAAGGCCACATTGTAGTAAGCGAAAAAGATTTTCCGCTGTCGCTGCGCAGTCTCGGCTATGAACCCCTTACGGTGGAGATGCCGGCCGATACGGTTGCGATGTCGCCGGCCACCTATGCCCTCGGTGAGGTGATTGTGACGCCCGTGGATCGCCCTGTGACCCGTGTGCTTACTTATGCCCGCGAGTATTGCACGGGTATAGTCAAGGGTGATACCCTGCAGGTCTTTAACGAATATATGCTCGAATTTTTTCTTGCCGATGAGAAGCTGAAGGGCTACGACAGTTATGATGCAAGCTCGTCGATAAACAGGGTGCGCCGCTACGGACGCATAGCCAATGAGGATGGGCAGGACGTGGTGCTTCGTCCCGACTCGCACGATGCGCTAAGTTCCCTCTCGTTCAAGGGACTTCTGGCCCGGATACCTTCATTTCCCGTCAAAGTGTCAGGGCGTATAAAGGAAGGAGCGGCTTGCGATACGGTCGCCGGAAAGCATTTTCCAAAATATGTGTTCCGCAATTTCAATGACATGTTTATTGTCGAGCATGATCAGCTGGCCGATAAAAAGAAGCACGTGTGGAGTCCGATGTTTTTCAAGATGCTCGGCTGCACTATGGAAATAAGCGATTACGTGGAGTCACATGCGTTTCATCGCAACGATTCGAGCACCTACGGTCTGAAAGATTATATTTTCACCACATCCACGCTTCACGTGCTGGTAAAGGGGAAATGGATGAAGAAGATTATGGATACCGATCGTCCCTATGAGGTAGACTGCTATCTGGAGCAGTATCCCGTGGAAATTACGCATCTCACCGTTGATGAGTATAAGGAGATGAAAAAGAATAGGATACGCCATGAGCCTTTCCGTATGCCCGATATCGTCCAGCCCTTGCCTGCGGCCGTGGAGCGACTTGTGGAGCGCGTGGAGGAGGAAGAACGCCGTTAGTGGCATGAATCCCTGAAATCGGTAGCATATTATTATCAGGTCACGAAATGGTTGATGCGTCAACCATTTCGTGACCTGTTTTGTTATAATGATATGAAAACGAAAACTTCAACAGCTTATGCAATGCCAAATGTAGGGTGCATGATAGGGAAAGTTTATCAGAAGCTCACATCGCAGCTCGAGGCGGCTCTCAAGGAAGCCGGACTTGACATCACTGCATCGGAGTATCTGGTGCTTCGTGTGCTCTACAATCGCGACGGATTGCAGCAATGCGAGATTGTCGACACATTAGGCAAGGACAAGGCCTCGGTGTGCCGCACGGTGGCCGCGCTGGCGCGCAAGGGGCTGGTCGATACCGAACAGGTAAGCCACAAATGCCTGCGTGTGTGGTTATCACTTTTGGGCAGGGATCTGCAACCCGCCATCCTTGCAGTTGCCTGCGAGCGCCATCAGGCTCTGGTATCGGTTGTGCCGGATGGTGACATGGAGGTTTTCGTAAGAGTGCTCAATCAAATATTGGATTAATAACCTGACATAAAACAAAAAGAAGAAAGGAAACGAATTATGATGACAATTACCGTATGGAGCGATTTCGCCTGTCCTTACTGCTATATAGGTGAGGCTCGTCTTGAAAAGGCTATTGAAGATCTCGGCATGACCGGTGATGTGAAGATAGATTATCGCGCTTTTGAGCTTGATCCCGGCGCACTGCGCGAAGTCACCACTACCACCCCCGAGCGTTTTGCGATGAAGTACCGCCTCAGTGTCCCCGAGGCTGAGGCGCAGATAGAGCATATTTCGGCGCTGGGACGTGAGGAAGGTATCGATTTCCGCTATGCCACCACGCGCTACAGCAATACTTTCGACGCCCATCGCCTGATGAAACTCGCCGAGGCTGAATATGACTATGCCACGGTGACGAAATTGAATCATCTGCTTTTCGATGCCTACTTCACCCGCAATCTCGTGCTGGCTGACCGTGACGTGCTTGTGTCGGTAGCCACTGAGGCAGGTATGGACGAGAAGAAAGTGAAGGAAGTGCTTGATTCCGACCGCTTTGCCGACGATGTGCGCTTCGACGAGCGCGAGGCTCAGATGCGCGGTGTGCGCGGCGTGCCTTATATGGTGTTCAACGGCGAGTTTGCCGTGCCCGGAGCATTGTCGGGCGATGCGATGAAAGAGGCTCTGCGCCGTGCCGAGCGCCGCATGAAAGAGGCAGCGGATGCCGCCCCTGCCGAGGAACGACCCCATGCCTGCGGCCCTGAAGGATGCGTATTGTAAGGAGGAAAAAGCTATGGTAAGACAGATACAGGTGCAGGGTGTATTCGCCGAGAACAGCTATCTGTTTATCGACGATCTCACCCGGAGCGGTTTCATTATCGATCCCGGCGCTCAGGCCGGGATCATATATGACGCGGTGGTGCGCGGCGGGTATACGATAGAGAAAATCCTGCTTACCCACGGCCATTTCGACCACTTCGGTGCCGCTGAAATGCTGCGTGAGAAACTGGTGGCCCCCATATATATCTACACTCCCGATGCTCGATACCTCACCGATACGGCTCTGAATCTGAGCGGTGCGGTAGGGCAACCGATCACTGTGCCTCACTATGAGGAGGTGTATGACGGCGAGACTATACGGCTCAAGGCCAACAATTCATTTTCGCTCAAAGTCATCGCCACGCCGGGTCACACACCCGGTTCGGTGACCTATTGGTCGGAGGACGAGAAGGTGGCGTTTGTGGGGGACACGCTATATGAGCATGGCCCCGGTCTGACCCACTTTCCCGGCGGTAACCGCAGCGATCTGGAGCGGTCGATAGTGGAGCGTATCCTCACCCTGCCGCCCGACACCATGCTGTACTCCGGACACTCTTCCCCCGTCACCGTCGCCACCGAGCGCCGCCTGCTTCTCGGCTAACCAGCCCCCTATACAGTCGCGCCCCATGAGGAGCGGTCGAGGTTACGGTAGGAGATGGCTTCGTGGAGGTGGGCGGGGAGGATTTCGGTAGAGCCGTCGAGGTCGGCGATGGTGCGCGCCACCTTAAGGATGCGGTCGTAGGCGCGGGCGCTCATGTCAAACCGCTGCATGGCTTTCTTCAGTATCTCGTTACATTCGGGCGAGAGCTTTACGTAGAGGTTCAGAAGCCGTGTGGGCATCTGGGCGTTGCAGTGTATGCCGGCGTGGGAGGCGAATCGGCGCGACTGGATTTCGCGGGCGCGTATCACACGCTCGCGTATCTGTGCCGAGGTCTCGCCGTCGGTGGGCCCTGAAAGCTGTTCAAAGGGTACGGGGAGTATCTCCACCTGCAGGTCGATGCGGTCGAGCAGCGGTCCCGATATGCGGCTCAGATATCGTGATACGGCTCCGGGCTGGCATGTGCACCGGCGTGTGGGATGGTTGTAGTATCCGCATGGACACGGATTCATCGACGCAACGAGCATGAATCCCGCCGGGTAGTCGATGGAATATTTCGCGCGCGAAATAGTGATATGGCGGTCTTCGAGGGGCTGGCGCATCACTTCGAGCACGGCGCGCGAAAATTCGGGAAATTCGTCGAGAAAAAGCACTCCGTTATGTGCCAGCGATATTTCGCCCGGCATGGGATTGGAGCCTCCGCCTACCAGCGCCACGGGTGAGATGGTGTGGTGAGGCGCGCGGTAGGGGCGGTGGGAAATCAGCCGCGAGCCGTTTTTGAGTTTCCCGGCCACGGAGTGTATCTTGGTGGTTTCGAGCGACTCGGTAAGTGTCAGCGGCGGGAGTATCGACGGGATGCGCTTCGACATCATCGACTTTCCGGCTCCCGGAGGACCCACGAGCAGAATGTTGTGACCGCCGGCGCACGCCACTTCGAGGGCGCGCTTGACGTTTTCCTGACCGCGCACGTCGATAAAATCGGAGTCAAAGCTCATGGCGGCGTTGAAAAATTCCTCGCGGGTGTTCACTATCGTGGGCTCAAGCTGCGTGGCGCCGGTGATGAAGTCGATTACCTCGGCCAGCGAGGAGCATCCGTATACGTCAATATCGTTGACAACGGCCGCCTCCGTGGCATTTGCCGCCGGGAGTATCATGCCTTCGTAGCCGAGCTTGCGGGCGAGAATGGCCATCGGGAGCACACCGCGTATGGGCAGCAGGGTGCCGTCGAGCGACAGTTCGCCCATTATAAGGTAACGTTTCAGGTCGGCAACCGGTCGAATATTGCCTCCCGCGGTGAGGATTCCTATGGCGATGGGCAGGTCGTAGGCGGCTCCCTCCTTGCGCACGTCGGCCGGAGCCATGTTGATTACTATGTGGGCCCGGGGGAAAGCGTGACCTGACTGTGTTATGGCCGAGAGCACCCGTTGGTAGCTTTCTTTCACGGCTGTGTCAGGCAGGCCCACGATGCAGAACAGCGCGCCCCGTTCCACCGATACTTCTATCGTGACGGGTATGGCATCGATGCCTTGCACGGCGGCGCCGTTGGTTTTCTGAAGCATTGTTGCAGGTATTTATTTTATACGGGAGCGGATGATTGAATCGGCCTCGGCAGGAGAAAAACCGCGGTATATCTGTTTTCCTGTGGAGTCGACGGCTATGAAATATGGTGCCGCGGGGATAGCGAGAAGCGACAGTGTGGGATTGCCGAGTCCGCCGGGCAGCCATGTCTGCGACCATGTGGCCGTGTCGCTTGAAATGGAGGCTCTCCAGCGCGCCGAGTCGGCTATCACAGAGGTTTCCACTATATTGAGCTTTTTATCGCTGAAATCGCTCCGCAAGGCGCGCATGATGCGTGCCGATGATGTGTCGGCGGGATGGGTGGTGACGGCCAGCAGCGAGTATTTGTGACGGTAGGGTATGAATTCCACCGTGGAATCGGTGCTGACGTGGAAGGTGATGGGACGTACCTCATCGTAGGCTACCGACGCCGACGCTACGGCAAGCGTGCGCGAGAAATCGCGTATCGAACTGAGGTTGCGCGCGGTCGCGTCGAGGCGGTTGAGGAGCGAATCGGCTTTTACCGGATCGGCGTTGAGGTCGTAGAGGGTCATGAGCGCAGCCGTCGCGGCTCGCGAGGTGAGATTGGCCATGATGAATTTCTCTACAGCCGAGTTGAGCTCGGCCGACGGGCCGGCGGCGATAAGATCGGAATTGTCGGTGCGGAAACGTGACAGAAGTTCCGATTCCTCATTTCCCTCGATTACTGCCGACGAAGGATTGGCAAGCTCCATCTTCACCTTGAGGCGGTCGCCGTTGACGGCTATTAGTGAAAAAAGGAGTTGTCCCTTGCTGTCCCACACATCAACGAGAGCCGGGATCTCGGTGTTACCGGTGAGTTTCACGCGTGAATCGGAGGCATGGGCGGTGACGGCGTTAAGGTGACCGTTGAAGTATATCATGTCGACTTTTCCGGTGTCGAGGCCGCTTATCTCGCAGTCGATTTCAAAGCGGTCGCCGCTTGAGCATGCCGCGGCTATGGCGAGAAAGGTCGAAATGATTGCAGTGGTGATGTGGTTGCGTAACATGGTGTGGCGTGGTTGATGTGACAGGCGCCGGCGGGTTTATTCGTCGAGTTCGTCGGGATGTTTTCTGAAATATTCCTCAAGCAGATTGGATATGTTGAAGTAATATCCTCCCGCCTGCCGCCCTTGGGTATCGGTGACGGTGATATATTCGTAGCAGGGGTCATAAAACAGATGGTCGTCGACTAAATACCCCATGGCGTTGAGCAGCACGTATTCATGTTGCGGCTCTATTACGTACCACGCATTTTCTTCATCAAGTCCTGTGCCGGTGGATATTATGGCCATCAGCAGATAGTCGAGCTTGTATTGCCATATTTTGGCAAGATTGGTCTTTCCCTTTTCGTTGAGGGCGGCGATGAGGAGTGTCATGCGGCGCAGGTCGAAAGGATTGTCGGCCAGCCCGGCTTCGGCATCGGCGATCACCGAGTCGCATTCCTGACGGGTGAGCTGGTGGTGGTCTTTTTCACGGATTGCGAAGCGCATCTTGCTCTCCTTGGAGCGGTAGGGCGTGTAATCTTCCTGAAACATGTATCCCAGATAGAGGTGACGGTATTTGTCGATTTTCATGAGCGTGTCGTTGCGCATGAATTCCTCCATGAGCCGCGGATAATAGTAGGGCGAGGTGCGGTCGTTGATTTCGCGCTTGATTTTTTCCATGTCGGGCTTCTCGCGGTTGAGCTGGGGAAGCACCGCGGCCCATGCGGTGGCGAAGCACGCTGCCGCGGCTATGATGATTGCGAGGATCCGTTTCATATCGACATGGTGATGGCGGCAGTCAGTTCGCCTGCGATGCAGAATGTGATTACGATGGGAAAAGCCTTGGCGCAAAGATAGTTTACAGCCTTGCGTCCCGGGAAGCCGAGGGCGCGTCCCGAGGGAGTGCGGCAGTAGGCTATAGCCCCGAGTATCGCTCCGATGACGGTGCCTATTATGATGGCGGCGTGGCTGATGCAGATGCCTGTGAACAGTCCGGCCAGCGCGGCGCCGGCTATGTAGGCCACGCCGGTTGTGGAGCGCGCCACGGTGCGGGGCAGCGTCATGACTATGATGGTTACTATGATTGCCGCTGCCATCCAGAATATTATGGTGGCGCTTGAAATATCGGCTCCTTCGGAGCTTCCTGCTATTACTAGAGCTATGAATGAGGCTGCCGGCGCCCACGGGCGCGACATGAATGCCGCCGCGATGGCAGCAAGGGCTATGATGCCGGTGATTATGATTATTATTGTTGACATTCTTTCGTGTAATTATGCTTTATTGTTATTAACGTCGGCCGACGGCGAGGGTTGAGCGGTTTCTTCGGGATTTTTCTTCAGGTCGGGATAAGAAATGCGGGTGTGGTACATGGTGCGGAGGCGCTGCACGAATACATCCTTTATTTCCTGAACGTCGCGGAACGAGATGGGAGAATCGTTGTGGAGTCCCTCGGCGATTTGGGTGTCGATGATGCGGTTGACAAGATTCTGTATCGCTTCGGGTGAATAATCCTTGAGGGAGCGCGACGATGCCTCTACGGCGTCGGCCATCATCAGTATGGAGGTCTCTTTCGACGTGGGGTTGGGGCCGGGATAGCTGAACGGTGCTTTGTCGACGGTCTCGTCGGGGTGTGTATTGCAGTAGGTGGTGTAGAAGTATCTTGCGGTGCCGCGGCCGTGGTGCTCGGAGATGAATGAGCGTATTATCTGGGGAAGCTTGTTTTTCTCGGCCATCTTCAGGCCTTCGGTGACGTGTCCGGTGATGACTCGCGCGCTCTGGAGCGGATCGAGTGCATCGTGGGGATTTACGCCGTGCTGGTTTTCGGTATAGAATGCCGGATTCTTGATTTTGCCTATGTCGTGATACAGGGCTCCGGCTCTCACGAGCTGCACGTTGGCGCCTATGCGTCGGGCGGCTTCAGCCGAGAGATTCGACACCTGCATCGAGTGCTGGAATGTGCCGGGACATTCTTCTGAAAGCTCGCGGAGCAGCGGATTGTTTATATCGCTCAGCTCCACGAGTGTCACGCGCGATGTGAAGCCGAATATGCGCTCGAATATGAATATGAGCACGTAGCAGAACGATACGAGCACGCCGTTGACGGCAAACAAGCCGAACATGCGCGGCTGCAGGTTTTCGATCGAACCGCTCGTCATGAGCTCGATGGCTACATACGACAGGCAATACGACAGCAGTATCAGCACGGCCGTGCGTATCAGCTGCGAGCGCCGTGCGAGGTCGTTGAGCGAGTCTATAGCCACCACTCCGGCCACGAACTGCACGAAGATAAATTCGAGGGCAAACGACGGCAATATGGCGCATATGAATATCTCGATAAGAAATGTATAGAGTGCCGTGCGCGAGTCCATGAATATTTCAGTGATGATAGGCAGGATGGTGAACGGCACGAGGTAGATTCCGTGGCGGAACGTGGCGTCCATCGCAAACGCAAACAGCGACAGGGCCGTGATGGCGCTCATGACAAAAAGCATCATGGAGTCGTTGCTGAAATACTGCGGGCGGAAATACAGGAAGTAGCAGTAGAGGATGGTGAAGAGGATGATGACGTAGAGCGTCTGTCCGGCTATGGGATAATAACTGCTGGCATCCACTTCAGTAGAGCGGTCGGCAAGCATTTCCTCATAGGTGTGGAGCACGGTGGCCAGTCGCGGTGTCACCACTTCGCCTTTGTCGATTATGCGTTCTCCGGTCTGGATCACACCCACGGGAGCCATTGCCTTGAGATAGGCATCGGAGAGCAGGCGCTCGGTCAGTGCTGAGTCGGGACGTATGTTGGGCTCAAGCAGTTCCGACAGATGTATCGCTGCGATAGCAGCGTGGACATGGGGTGAGCGGAACGATGAGTCAAGTCTCTCGTAGGCGCGGATTACCGACAGGAACTGACCCGTAGGCATCGACATGGATATATTGTCGTGGATGAAGCGCACTGCCGGAAGGCGCCCCGAGCGGATTTCGGAATACACGTCGCGCGACACTATGCCGTCGCTGTAGATTTTACGCACTCGGGCTATGATTTCGTTTTTCTCGGTGGGCGAGATGTTGAGCGTGTCGGTAGAGTTGAGGCGTGAGGATATTTCGCCCACTATGAGCTTCTCGGCATTGGAATCACGTATGAATACCGGCTCGAATTTCGAGTCGATGCTGTCTTTTACGTGGCGAGCCGAAAGCGAGTCGAGATGCACGGGTATGTCGAACGGTGCGGTGAGCAGGCCGTAGCTCCACGGGCGGTTTTCCTCATAGACATATTCGCGCTGGCTCGTTCGCGGCAGGAAATATACTATGGCGGCCACTGCCACCACAAAATATATGGCACGCAGCCACTTGGATTTCTTGGATAGTTTCATAGGCGTATAGTCTTGTCAGCGGGCGCGCACGGCGCTCTTCACTCCGTCGATTTTCAGAATGTTTTTGCACAGCAGATTCACCGTGTCGGTATCGCGTACCAGTACGCCCAGCCGGCATGTGAACACTTCGTCGTGGGCCTCGATGTTGAGACTGCGTATATTGATGTTGAGTTGGGTCGATATTAGTCCGGTGAGCTCCTGAAGTATACCGTGACGGTCAATGCCCTCGATACTTATTACGGCGTGGAACGAGCCTGCCACATGCTCCCAGCTCGTGGCCACGATGCGCGGCCCGTAGCTTGCCTTGAGCACCTGCGCGCGGGGGCAGGTGAGCTCATGTACTTCCACCTCACCGTTGTCATTGATGAATCCCATCACCTCGTCGCCGGGTATCGGGCGGCAGCAGTCGGCGAACACGAAGTTGCGTTCGCGGTCGTTGTATTTCAGCACATATTTCTCTTTCGTGTTGATTTTCGGGCGGGCGGGCTTGGTGTCGGGTTGGGCGTCGGTCTTTTCTTTCTTTTTCTTTCCTCCGCCTAATCCGAGGGAGAATATCTTTGATATCAGTGATCGGGCGCGTGATGATGTGCTTTCGTTCAGATAATCGTCAATCGAAATCTCGCCGCTTCCGAGTTTGTAGAATAGCTCCTCGCGGTTGGCCACTTTATATGTGCCGAGAATCTTTGTCAGCACATTGTTGTTGAGATTGATGTTTTTGTCGGCGAGAAATTTGTCGAATATCTGTTTGCCTTTCTCCATGAGCGGCTGCTGGACGCGGCGCAGCTCCTTGCGAAGGCGGGTTTTGGCCTTGGCCGACGAGAGGAAGTTTTCCCACTCGGGCTTTGGTGTCTGCGATTGCGAAGTGAGGATTTCGACCTGATCGCCGCTCTGCAGTCGATGGCTCAGGGGCACGAGTTTATGGTTGACCTTTGCCGCTATGCAGTGTGTTCCTATCTCGGAGTGAAGCGAAAATGCCACGTCGAGCACAGATGAGTTGGCCGGCAGCGTTAAGATCTCACCCTTGGGTGTGAATACGGCTATTTCCGATGAGAAGAGATTCATTTTCAGGGTGTCGAGGAAGTCAATAGCGCTTGGCGTGGGATCCTCGAGTATATCCTTGATGGTCGAGAGCCATTCGTTGAGTTCGCTCTCCTCGTCGCTTTCGCCCTGCTTGTATTTCCAGTGAGCAGCGAATCCCTTTTCGGCTATCTCGTCCATGCGGCGAGAGCGTATCTGCACTTCTATCCAGTGTCCGTCGGGACCCATGAGGGTGACGTGGAGAGCCTGATATCCGTTGGCTTTGGGATTGGTTATCCAGTCGCGGGTGCGCTCAGGGTGGGGACGGTAGAGGTCGGTGATCGCCGAGTAGATTTTATAGCATGTCTCCTTTTCCTTGCTCAGGTCAGGGCACTCGAATATGATGCGCATGGCGAAGAGGTCATATACTTCCTCGAAGGGGATGTGTTTCGTCTCCATCTTGCGCCATATCGAGTAGATGGATTTCAGCCGGTTTCTGGCTTCATACTTTATGCCCATTTCGTTGAGCCGCGTGTGGATGGGAGCGGCAAATTCGGTGTAGAGGGCGTCGCGGTCCTCCGCCGTGTTTTTAATCAACTGCTCTATGCGGGCATATTCCTTAGGATGCTCATATTTGAAACTCAGATCCTCCAGTTCGGTCTTGATTTCAAAAAGGCCTAACCGGTGGGCGAGGGGCGCATATATATATAATGTCTCTCCGGCGATTTTGTATTGCTTGTTAGGAGCCATGGACCCGAGTGTGCGCATGTTGTGTAGACGGTCGGCCATCTTGATAAGCACCACCCTGATATCCTCGCTCATAGTCAGGAGCAGCTTGCGGAAGTTCTCGGCCTGAGCCGAAGCCTTGTCGCCGAATATACCGCCCGATATTTTGGTGAGGCCTTCGACTATCATGGCGATTTTTTTTCCGAAATGCTGCTCGATGTCTTCTACGGTATACTCCGTATCCTCCACTACGTCGTGGAGCAATGCCGCGCATATTGAAGTGGAACCGAGACCTATCTCCCGGCTGGCGATTTTGGCCACTGCGATAGGATGAAGTATATATGGTTCGCCCGAGCGGCGGCGCACGCCTTTGTGGGCTTCCTTGGCGAAACTGAAAGCGCGCTCGATTATCTCGACTTTCTTTCGGTGGTTGCTGCTTAGATATCCGTCGAGCAGATCGCGAAACTCACGGTCGACGAGTTGTTCTTCCTGCTCCGGTGTAAGGTTATATTGCTCCATGTCTTTAGGTCTTTAAGAAATACTATTTCTTCATTTTACAAAAATAACAACATTCCCGCAAACGTGCAAAATTCCGCCGCCAGATTTTTTTCTGTCTGCGTGATGCAAGTGGAGCGGTAGTTTGAGCGTCTCAGAGCGCAATATTTCCTTATTCCTTACCGAATGGATGTTTTCGTTTAATTCTAAAAGGCTGAAATTTGACTTAAGGCATTGAAATACAAGTCAGAAAGCTGATTTTTTCTTTCTGCGAAATACGAGCGGAAAATTTGCTGCTTTGCAGTTTGGATTATTTTTCTTATTTTTGTGAGTAATATATCTAATAATGAGCCCGAATATTGAATGGACCACCGCCGGGTCGGTTGCGATGCCTGATATACAACCTTGCTTTCTTGATGCTTGGATTTCCCTTGTTGCAGGCGATCACGGTTTTTCGGTAGGTAAGCTTAGATACATATTTTGTGATGATGAGGAAATACTGCGAATAAACCGAGAATTTCTTCAGCATGATTATTATACCGATATTATTACATTCGACTATACCCGCCGCAATCGCGTATCGGGTGAGATGTTTATTTCCCTTGACACTGTGGCGTCAAATGCCGAATCAGTTGGAGCGACTTTTCAACGCGAACTGCTTCGGGTCATAATTCATGGTGTGCTTCATCTGTGTGGCGTTAATGACAAGGGCCCCGGTGAGCGGGAAATTATGGAAAGGCATGAGAATGAGGCTCTTGACAGGCTTCAAGCTTTTCTTATCGGTTTGTCAAATGAAAATTCCGACTGACAAAAAGTGAAATACAGTTATGATGTCATAGTTGTAGGTGCGGGGCATGCCGGTTGTGAGGCGGCTTCTGCATCGGCGCGTATGGGTTGCGAGACGCTTCTCATAACTATCGATATGAATAAGATTGCCCAGATGAGTTGTAATCCCGCTGTTGGTGGGATAGCTAAAGGACAGATAGTAAGAGAGATAGATGCGCTTGGAGGCATGATGGGACTTGTTACTGATGAAACGGCGATTCAGTTCCGCATGCTCAACCGCTCGAAAGGGCCCGCAATGTGGAGCCCTCGTGCCCAAAGCGATCGTATGGCATTTTCCCTGCGATGGCGCTCGATTCTTGAAAATACTCCTCATCTGTGGATGTGGCAGGATTCTGTGACAAATCTTATCATAGATGACGGACGGGTCGCGGGCGTGAGAACTGCGCTCGGTCTGGAATTCAGGTCGCGGGCGGTGGTGCTTACCAACGGTACCTTTCTCAACGGACTAATGCATACCGGCAGGGTGCAACTTCCCGGCGGTCGCGTAGCCGAGCCTGCTTCAACCGGTATCACCGAGCAACTTCGTGAACTCGGTTTCCGTACTGACCGAATGAAAACCGGTACGCCTGTGCGCATTGACGGTAGATCTGTTAAGTGGGAGCTTACAAACTTGCAGGAAGGTGATAATGATTTTCACAAGTTTTCTTACCTTCCGGAGTCTAAAAGAGTGCTGCGTCAGCGTCCCTGTCATACGGTTTATACCAACTCCCTGACTCATGAGATACTGCGCGAGGCACTTCCTGATTCCCCGCTTTACAACGGGCAGATACGGAGTATAGGGCCGCGATATTGCCCGAGTATCGAAACGAAGATAGTGACATTCGCCGACAAGAATGAGCATCAACTTTTCCTCGAACCCGAGGGAGAGACCACTACAGAATATTATCTCAACGGATTCTCGAGTTCGCTTCCGGTCGATGTGCAGTTTCGTGCACTCGCGACCATTCCGGCGCTTGCCGATGTGCAGCTGTTCCGTCCCGGTTATGCCATCGAATATGACTTTTTCGATCCCACTCAGCTGTATCATTCGCTGGAAACAAAACTGATATCCGGACTGTTCTTTGCCGGTCAGATTAACGGCACCACAGGATATGAGGAAGCCGCCGGACAAGGTCTTGTGGCAGGTGTTAACGCCGCTTTATCAACAAAGGGTGACAGCCGTTTCCTCCTTGCCCGCGACGAATCTTATATAGGGGTTCTTATCGACGACCTCGTTACAAAGGGGGTCGACGAACCTTACCGCATGTTTACCTCGCGCGCTGAGTACAGAATCCTTCTTCGTCAGGACGACGCCGATATGCGGTTGACTCCGCGAGGTTATGAAGTGGGAATTGTAGATGAACGACGCTATCAGCTTATGGAGAGTAAAAAGTGGCAGCGCGACGCCATCATTCAATTCTGTCATGACTACTCGGTAAAAGCTTCGGTAATTAATCCGTATCTCGAGAAGCTCGGATTGCAACCGGTAAAGCAGGGCGTAAAACTGATTAACCTTGTGCTTCAGCCGTCGCTCAACCTTGGTTTACTCGCCGATGGTTTGCCCGATTTCCATTCTTTTATTGAAGATAATATCGAGACTGAGCGTCGTGAGGAAATTCTTGAAGCTGCTGAAGTGCTTATGAAGTATGACGGTTATATCAAGCGCGAGCAACTTATTGCCGATAAACTGCGCCGACTCGAAGGGGTGAAGATTCGTGGCAAACTTGATTACTCGTCGATAAAAGCTCTCTCTACCGAGGCCCGTCAGAAACTTCAGCGAATCGATCCTGAAACGGTAGGTCAGGCATCAAGAATACCCGGTATATCTCCGGCCGATGTGAATATACTTTTGCTTCTTATGGGAAGATAAAATATACGATAAGAAATACTATTGTTCCACGTGAAACATTTTACAGCGATGAATGAAAATTTAATATCGGAAAATATGGAATATCTGAAATCCAAAATCCGCGATGTAGTTGACTTCCCCAAGAAAGGAATCATCTTCCGCGATCTCACAACTCTGTTTAAGGATCCCCGCGGCCTGCATATCATCGGTTGGGATCTTTCGCAACTCTACCGTGACAAGGGCGTGACCAAGGTGGTAGGTATAGAGTCACGCGGTTTTATCGGAGGCAGCATACTCGCATTTGAACTCGGTGCGGGTTTCGTGCCTGTGCGTAAGCCCGGCAAACTTCCCGCCGACACCATTCAGGCATCGTATGACAAAGAGTATGGGAAGGATGTAATCGAAATCCACCGTGATGCCATTACGCCTGACGATGTGGTGGTGCTCCATGACGATATACTCGCTACCGGTGGCACTATGGCCGCAGCCTACAATCTGGTGAAGTCGATGAATCCGAAGAAAATCTATATAAATTTCATTGCGGAGCTCTCTGAACTCAACGGTCGCGCCGTACTTCCTGCCGATGCTGAAGTGACATCGCTCATCAAGTTTTGACAGTAGCGCTTACCGTAATCCTTACTGAATCTATTATTACTTGACGGACGCGCTCTGTAACGGACGCGTCCGTCGCTATCAACTGAAGCCATGGTGAAAAAGTCGCCCGAACTCGCCGAGAAAATTTCCATACTGCCTGATACCCCCGGAGTATATATGTACTTCGACAAAGAGGGTACGGTGATATATGTGGGTAAGGCGAAGAATCTGAAGCGGCGCGTGTCGAGCTATTTCAACCGGACGCACGACCGCCTGCGCACGAATCTTCTCGTCAGAGCCATTGCCGACATGAAGTATATCGTGGTGCCTACGGAGCAGGATGCTCTCAATCTCGAGGCGTCGATGATCAAGGCTTATCAGCCGCGCTACAATGTGCTGCTTAAGGACGACAAGACATATCCGTGGATCGTGGTGACCAACGAGCATTACCCTCGTGTGTTTCTGACCCGTCAGCTCATAAAAGACGGCTCGAAATTCTACGGCCCTTACACCAATACCGCGGTGGCCCGTACGGTGCTTGATCTTATCCGCCGCCTGTATCCGCTGCGTTCATGCCGCCATGTCATCACGCCCGAATATATCGCCAAGGGCAAAGGGCGTCTCTGTCTTGATTACCATCTCAAGAAATGCTGCGGCCCTTGCGTGGGACTGGTGTCGGAGGAGGAGTATGGCAGGTATATAGAAAAAGTCAGACTGATACTCCGGGGAGAGACGGGCGAGCTGCTCCGGTATCTGCGCGACGAGATGGAGAAGCTTTCCGCGGAACTTCGTTTCGAGGAAGCTCAGGAGATAAAGGAGCAGTATGACCTCGTGACCCGCTACCGATCCAAGAGTGTGATCGTGTCTCCTGCGCTCACCGATGTGGATGTATTCGGTATCGACCGCGAGGAAGGTTCGGCCGATGTCTTCATCAATTACATGCACGTGCGCGGCGGTGCGGTGGTGAGAAGTGTCACGCTCGAATACAAGCAGCGACTTGACGAGAGCTCGGCCGACATGCTCGCTTATGCCATGGCCGAAATCCGGCAGTCGCTCGACGTGGAATTCGAGGAGGTGATCGCTGCCGAAGTACCCGATGTGGAATTTCCCGGCGTCACGTTTACCGTGCCTAAAAAAGGCGACAAGCTCAAGCTGCTCGAGATCTCGGCAAGAAATGCGCGCCAGCAGCGTATCGATAAAATCAAGACCGCCGAGAAGCGTGACCCGTCGCTGCGCACCGACCGAATTCTCCGGCGTATTCAGCAGGACTTTCACTTATCGGAGCTCCCGCGCCATATAGAATGTTTCGATAACTCCAATATTCAGGGCACGAATCCCGTGGCCTCGTGTGTGGTGTTCAAAGATGCGGTGCCATCGAAAAAAGATTACCGCCATTTCAATATCAAGACCGTGGAAGGCCCCGATGATTTTGCCTCGATGAAAGAGGTGCTCACCCGCCGATATTCGCGGCTCATGGAAGAAGGCGAACCATTGCCGCAGCTGGTGGTGGTGGACGGTGGCAAAGGGCAACTCTCGGCGGCGGTCGAGGCGCTCGACGCTATTGGTCTGCGTGGAAAAATTGCACTCGTCGGTATCGCCAAGCGACTTGAGGAAATCTATTTTCCCGGCGACTCAATCCCGCTGTATATCGACAAAAACAGCGAGACCCTACGTGTCATCCAGCACCTGCGCGACGAGGCTCACCGATTCGGTATCACTCACCACCGCAACCGCCGTTCAAAAACTCAGGCTGTATCGGAACTCGATTCCATAAAGGGCGTCGGCGAGAAAACACGCATAGCCCTGCTTTCGCATTTCAAAAGCATCAAGCGACTGCGTGAGGCCCGGCTTGAAGAAATAGGCGATGTGGTGGGGCCGTCGAGAGCATCGATTGTCTACTCGGCTCTCCATGCCTCCGATAATATTGCTGACAGTGATAATCCGGAATCCATTAATTTGGAAGCAAAGCATGATAATTAAATGTAAGCTCATCCCCGACGGAATATGCGTGAATCTCTTCGGAACCTGCTGGACCCGTGACACGAGCTGGATTACGGAGAAGGTCATCAACCATGAGAAAATCCACACAGCCCAGCAGCGCGAATTGCTTTTCGTGCCGTTCTATATCCTATACCTTATAGAGTGGTGTATCAAGAGGTTTCGGTATGACAGTTGGGAGAAAGCCTACTATAATATATCCTTCGAGCGCGAAGCCTACCGATACGGTCACGACCTCGGATATCTCGACAGACGGAAGTATTACTCATGGATGGGATATTTATATAAAAGCGGGGATAAATAACAATAAATCAGTGTATTGCGGTGCTGAGTGCCATGCCTGTTGCGACCGCAATATGAAATCAATGCCATCAAAGCCGCTCAACAAACTATCGCACAAACGCAAAATTCACTTAAAAATCATCCTGAAATTTTTTTAGTTAAGAAAAAGCTATTAATTTTGCAACTCGGAAAAATATTGACTATCCGAGCAGTATCACACAGTAACCAATAAAACGAAACATATAGCAATGGCAAATCACAAGCCCCAAGACGAGACCCGCACATCAATCGACGAGGTCAACGACACCCTCACCGGTATCGGTGAAAAAGTACAGAACAATCCCAAGATCATCCTCTGGTCATGCGTTGGCGTAGCCGCTATTGTGGCCGTGATTCTGATCTATGTCTACGCATTCCGTCAGCCCGCCAAAGAAGCTGCGTCCAAAGCACTCGGCGAAGCCGATATCGAGCTCCTTATGGGCAATGACTCCACCGCTCTTGCAAAATATCAGGAAGTAGCCGCCAACCACTCTTTTGAAAGCGGCAACCTTGCCAACCTCAATGCTGCCATCCTTCTTTACAAGAAAGGCGAATATGAGCAGGCTATCAAATACCTCGATGACTACAAGCCCACCGAAAGCATCATCGGAGCATCATCGCGCTCGCTCATGGGCGATTGCTACGTTAATCTCGAGCAGTATGAAAAGGCACTCGATTGCTTCAAGAAAGCCGTTAAGATTTCCGACAACAATCCTCACTACACTCCCGCTTTCATGATCAAGGAAGCCACCGTATACCGTCATCTCAAAAACTACAAGGCCGAGGCTGAAGTATATTCCGAAATCCTTAAGAAATATCCTCAGTACGGTCAGGAAAACGGTATCGATATCAAGAAATATCTCAAGCGCGCCGAAGCAAGCGTGGCCGAATAAACCGACAATTCCATTAATTTCTTCCATAATGCGCCGATGCCCAAGGGTATCGGCGTCTTTGTTTATGTAGCGGGAGGGACTTTTACGGTTTGAGTTTTCAAAAATTTACAATCGCAAATTATACTGCCGGCGCACTAAATGGCTTTACGATATATTGTGGTCGGTTGTAGATAAAAAATTAACAAAAAGAGATATATAGGGAGTTTTAATTTGCAAATTATTTTTGTAACTTTACAGCCTGAAACCCAACACACCAATCCGTGACCGATCAACCTTATCACATTCCAGCTCTGCTCGGCGCTTCGATCGAAGCCCTCGACATACATCCGGGAGGTACCTACGTAGACGTTACCTACGGCGGCGGCGGACATTCGCGTGCCATCATGGAGCGGCTCGATGCCTCGCTCGGCGGTCATCTCTACAGCTTCGATCAGGACCGCGACGCAGTGGAGCGGGCCATGACCGACGAGCGGTTTACCATCGTATATTCCAATTTCAGGTACATCTCCAATTTTCTCCGCTTCTACGGAGTGGACTCTGTTGACGGTGTGCTGGCCGACCTCGGAGTGTCGTTTCATCACTTCGATACCCCCGAGCGAGGATTCTCCTTCCGTGCCGACGGCCCTCTTGACATGCGCATGAACCGCAATGCCGGCATGAGCGCCGCCCGTTTTCTGGAGGAGGCCGACGAAGAACGTATAGCCGACGTGATGTATCTCTACGGCGAGTTGCGGCAGTCGCGTGCCATTGCCCGTGCCATTGCGGCCGCCCGCCGGCAGGCTCCGGTCGATACCGTAGGTCGGCTGCTTGAGATCATCGCTCCGGTGATAGATCCCCGAAAGGAGAAAAAAGAACTCGCCCAGATATTTCAGGCCCTGCGCATCGAGGTCAACGATGAGATGGCCGCACTTCGCGAGATGCTCCAAGGAGCATGCGACGCCCTGCGCCCCGGCGGCCGTCTGGCTGTGATAACCTATCACTCCCTCGAGGACCGCATAGTGAAAAATTTCATGAAAACCGGAAATTTCGAAGGCCGTCAGGTCAAGGATTTCTATGGCAGAGTGGAAGCACCGATGAAAATGCTAAGCTCACGGCCTATAGTGCCCGACGATGACGAGATAGCCCGAAACCCGCGCTCCCGCTCAGCCAAGCTCCGCGTGGCGGTGAAATTAGATAAAGAAAAGTAAAGATACCCCGTAATCGCTATATCAACCCCCAATTCTCAATTTTTAAAATCATGAATCATGAATCATAAATCATGAATCATGAATCATGAATCATAAATCATTAAACCCCTCCCCCACCCTCCTCATCAAAATGGCAAAAACTAACAACGGCACCACCACCTCACCCGACCGCAAGAACCGCGGCTCGTTTATAGGGCGCCTTTTCCGCGGCCAGCTGCTGTCGAGCGACTTTTTCGCCCGCAACTGGCTCGCCGTGCTCATCACCATCGTGGTGCTACTGCTGTACATTACCAATAAATACACCTCCCTTACCAATCTTGAAAAAATCGACGCTCTTCAGAGCCGTCTTGAGATAATACGCAACGAAAAAGCCCACGAGCGCAGCCGCTTCATGGGACGCATACGCGAGACCTCGATGCAGCAGGTCGTTGACTCCCTCCATCTCAACCTGAAAGTACAGACACAGCCACCCTATAGAATACCCGCCGAAAAATGAAGAAAGACAACCGCACAAACATACTCTTCCGCTATGGCGTGATCGTGGCTGCGATCCTCGTGCTATCGGCCATGATAGTGTGGAAACTCGTCGACACCACCGTGGTCAATGCCGAGAAGTGGAATGAAAAAGCCAATGCCGAACTTCAGCGCATCGACACCATCCTGCCCCCGCGCGGCAACATCCTCGCCAGCGACGGCAGCATCCTCGCCACCAACCTGCGGTTCTATACGGTAAGAATCGACTTCCGCGCCGAGAAATTCAACGAGCAGCGCTACCGTGCCGCCGTCGACACCATCGCCGACTCGATGGCATATTATTTCCCCCGAAAGACACGCGACGAGTGGTACCGTCATCTCGTGGCTCCTCTTGCCAAGCCCGACAGTCTGCGTCCGCGAGCCTACCGCCTTATATCCCGCATCACCAATACCGACGTGCAGCGCCTGCGCACCCTGCCGTTTTTCAAGATACGCAACCGTAACCGCAACGGTTTCATTACCGAAAGCTACCTCAAGCGCTACAATCCTTACGGCGACATGGCGCGCCGAAGCATAGGCGGCGTGGGTGAAAGTAAGGTGTCCCGCCAGATTCACGGTATCTCAGGCCTTGAAAAAGCGCTCGATACATTGCTCTACGGCAAAGAAGGTTACGGCAAGATGGTAAACCTTACCCGCAAGATCGCCTCCCGCACCGACATAGATCCCATACCCGGCTGCGACATCGTCACCACAATCGACATCGCCATGCAGGATATCGTGGAGAACGAGCTCAACAATGTGCTCGATACCGTGCAGGCCGACTGGGGTGTGGCCGTGCTCATGGAAGTGGCCACCGGTGATATCAAGGCGATATCCAATCTTGAGCGTAACCCCTACGGCCCGGGCTATGTGGAGGCACTCAACCGCGCCGTGATGGGCTATGAGCCCGGATCGGTGGTAAAGACCCTGTCAATGATGATAGCCGTGGAAGACGGCATAGTGAAAAATCTCAACGAGGAACTTCCCACCGGCAACGGCTGGGCCTATGCAGGTGGACGGCCTATCACCGACGCTCACTATACATCGTCGATTAAAGTGGGCGACGTGCTCGAGCAGTCATCCAACATAGGAATGGCGCGAATCATCACCCGCCGCTACGACAGCATTCCCGGAGCATTTTACTCCCGCGTGAAAGCCACGGGCTTTCTCGATCCCATGAATACCGGTATTGCAGGCGAGACCCGTCCGCGCTTTGACAGTATCCACAACGACCGCGGCGGCCGTATCGCACTCTCGCGCATGAGCTACGGATATGCCACCGAGATTCCGCCGCTCTACACCCTCGCGCTCTACAATGCCATTGCCAACGACGGCGGATTCGTCCGTCCCCGTCTGGTCAAGGAGATAAGGGGCGGAGGTAAAGACCGCTTGCTGCCAGTCGACAGCATGGGCACAGGCCGCGCATGCTCCCCCGCCACCGCCGCCATATTGCGGCAGATGCTTACAAATGTGGTGTGGGGCGAGCACGGAACCGGTAAGTTCCTGCGCAACGATCTGGTGCGCATCGCCGGCAAGACCGGTACATGCTACATGATCGAGAACGGCTCTTACAATACATCCAAGAAGCGACTCGCATTCTGCGGCTTCTTCCCTGCCGAGAATCCGAAATATTCATGCGTGGTGCTGACGTGCTATCCCAAGCGCAAGTATGTGGGCGCCGCCACCACATCGGGGCAGGTGGTGAAGAATATCGCCATGAAGCTCTATTCGCGCGGCATGCTCGGCGGCAGTCCCGACTATACCGCCGGCATCACCTCGCCTGCGGGCGCCACTTTCTTCGCCTCGGCCGTCAAGGGCATAAATCCCGGGCTCAAGACCTCACTCGCCATGCCGGCCGGACGCCGTGAACTTAAAGCCCCCGTGCAGCGCCACGGCGGTGTGCCCGACGTGCGCGGCTACGGCATACGCGACGCCATTGTGGCTCTTGAGAAGGCGGGGTATGAGGTCACATTCAATGGCAGCGGGTATGTGGCATCCCAGTCGCCCGCGGCCGGCCACGACTCTCCCCGCGGCACGGTGGTGAATCTTTCGCTCAAGCACTGAATAATAATATAGCAATCCATATAAACCAAGATACAGATGAAAAAGCTAAGCGACCTTCTTTCGGCAATCGAGATACAACGCACCATAGGTGATTCCGCGGCTCCGGTGGAAATCACGGCCGTTACTGCCGACTCGCGTCAGGTGGTGCCGGGAGCGCTTTTCGTGGCTGTGCGCGGCACGAGTGTCGACGGTCATCAGTTCATACCCCGCGCCGCCGAGCTGGGTGCGGCAGTGATAGTGTGTGAGGAGCTCCCTCCCATCATCGAGACTCAGGTGATTTATGTGGAAGTTCCGTCGTCGGCTGTGGCTCTCGGACAGATAGCGTCGGCTTGGTGGGACAATCCGTCGTCGAAACTGCGTCTGGTAGGTGTCACCGGTACCAACGGCAAGACCACCACCGCCACCCTCATATATGAGATGGCCCGTCTGCTGGGTCACAAGGCCGGACTGCTCTCCACCGTAGCCAACTATGTCGACGACGAGCGTATACCCGCCACCCACACCACCCCTGACCCGCTCTCGCTCAACGAGCTCCTTCATCGCATGGTCGAGGCCGGCTGTACCTACGCCGCCATGGAGGTAAGCTCCCACGCCGCACATCAGCATCGCATTTCAGGTCTGACATTTGCCGGAGGAGTGTTCACCAATCTCACCCGCGACCATCTTGATTACCACAAGACAGTCGAAGCGTATCTCAAGGCCAAGAAATCATTCTTTGACCGCCTGCCCTCCGCGGCGTTCGCCCTTACTAACGCCGACGATAAGAACGGCGCCGTAATGCTGCAGAATACCCGCGCATCGCGCTACACCTATTCACTCCAGAGCCCCGATGCCGACTTCCGCGGACGCATCATCGAGAGCCGTCTCGACGGCACGCTTGCGTCGTTCAACGGCACCGAAGTCGAGCTCCTGTTTACCGGTCGCTTCAACATCTACAATCTCACTGCGGTATATGGCGCGTCGATACTTCTGGGCTGGGACCGCGATGACGTGTTGCGCTGCATGAGCCGTCTTGTGCCTGTGGCCGGCCGCTTTCAGGCATTCCATTCCCCCAAAGGCTACACCGCAATAGTCGACTATGCCCATACCCCCGATGCTGTTGTCAATGTGATTCAGGCCATACGCGAGGTGGTGGGCGCAACGGGCCGCATCATCACCGTGGTGGGAGCCGGAGGCAACCGTGACCACGGCAAGCGTCCCATTATGGCGCGTGAAGCCGCTTTGCGCTCCGAGCAGCTCATACTTACAAGCGACAACCCCCGAGACGAGAATCCTCAGGATATAATCGACCAGATGGCCGAGGGACTCGACTCCGAACAGGCCGCACGCACCCTTCAGATACCTGACCGCCGTCAGGCCATACTTACCGCCACCATGCTCGCCACTCCCGGAAGTGTGGTGCTCATAGCCGGAAAAGGCCATGAGGACTATCAGGAAATAGCCGGAGTGAAGCATCACTTCGACGACCGAGAGGAAATACGCAATATAATATCACGTGAAAAAGAAACACTGAGCAAATGATTTATTATCTCTTTGACTTGCTGAGCGATTACGACCTGCCCGGCGGACGACTGATGACTTACCTGACTTTCCGGTCGGGCTGCGCATTCGTGCTTTCACTTCTCATAGCCCTCTTTATCGGGCGCAAGATCATAAACCGTCTGCAACTCATGCAGGTGGGCGAGATCATACGCGATCTCGGTCTTGAGGGACAGATGAGAAAGACAGGTACCCCCACCATGGGCGGTATCATCATAATCCTCTCCATCCTCGTGCCATGCCTGCTGGTGGGCAATTTGGGCAACATCTACATGATCCTCATGATAGTGTCGACCGTGTGGCTGGGCATGATAGGTTTCCTCGACGATTATATCAAGGTAGCCAAGCACGACAAGGAGGGAATGAACGGCAAGTTCAAGATTATAGGTCAGGTAGGACTGGGTCTTATAGTGGGTGCCACCATGTATCTGAGCCCCGACATCACCATTCGCGAGAATGTGGAGGAAGTTTCCGATACCGACGGTCAGGTCACGGTCACCTATACACCCGAGGATATCAAGTCGACGCAGACCACCATACCGTTTGTGAAAAACAATAACTTCGACTATGCGTGGCTCACCGGCTGGATGGGCAAGTACAGTCAGCAGGGAGGATGGGCGCTTTTCATCCTCGTGGTGATTCTTGCCGTGGCCGCCACAAGCAACGGAGCCAACCTCACCGACGGTCTCGACGGCCTCTGTGCCGGTACATCGGCCATAATCTGCTGTGCGCTGGCGATAATGGCTTATCTGGGGGGTAATATCATCTACTCCCACTATCTGAATATCATGTATATACCCGGTTCGGGAGAGCTTGTGGTGTATATGTCGGCCATGATAGGCGCCCTGATAGGATTCCTGTGGTACAACGCTTTCCCGGCACAGGTATTCATGGGCGACACCGGTTCGCTGACTCTCGGCGGCATCATAGCCGTATTCGCCATACTTATCCACAAGGAATTGCTTATACCCCTGCTCTGTGCCATATTCTTCGTTGAAGACCTCTCGGTGATGATGCAGGTGGGATATTTCAAGTATACTAAAAAGCGCCATGGCGAGGGCCGCAGGATATTCAAGATGACACCCCTCCATCACCACTTCCAGAAAGAGGGTATACCGGCGCTTGTAACCCGGCCGCTGCGTGCCATCGCCGAACCCAAGATCGTGACACGATTCTGGATCATAGGCATACTGCTGGCCGTAATAACATTTGTAACACTGAAAATCCGATAACGAAATGAATACCGACAATAAAGAAAAGAAACGTCTCGTAGTGCTCGGCGGAGGTGAAAGCGGCGTGGGAGCCGCCATCCTCGGCAAGACCCGCGGCATGGACGTGTTTCTGAGCGACTACGGTACCGTCGCACCCCGATATGCCCGGATGCTCGATGCCGAAGGCATAGAGTGGGAACAGGGCGGCCACACGATGGCGCGCATTCTGAGCGCCGACGAAGTGGTCAAGAGCCCCGGAATAGCTCCCACGACTCCCGTGATGAAGGCTATAACCGAGGCGGGTATACCCGTGATTTCGGAAATAGAGTTGGCCGGCCGCTACACCGATGCCAAGATGGTGTGCATCACCGGCTCCAACGGCAAGACCACCACTACCCTGCTCACCTACCATATACTCCGCAATGCCGGTATCAACGTGGGGCTGGCCGGCAACGTGGGTCGCAGCATGGCTCTGCAGGTTGCCCGTGAGAAGCATGATGTATACGTGATCGAGCTCTCTAGTTTCCAGCTCGAGAATATGTATGACTTCAAGGCCAACATCGCCGTGATACTCAACATCACCCCCGACCATCTCGACCGATATGACTATGAGATGCAGAACTATGTCAACGCCAAGTTCCGTATCCTCAACAACATGACCGCCACCGATGCGTTTATCTACTGGAAAGATGATCCCGTAATCACCGCCCAGCTTGAGCGCATCTCGGTCGAGGCGCGCCTCATGCCATTTGCCGAGCATCATGAGGAAGGTACATGCGCGTGGGTGGATGAAAACGAGGATGTGGTGTTTGATACTCCCGTAGAGTCGATGCGCATGCCGCGTGCCGACCTTTCGCTGAGCGGACTGCACAATCTGTATAATTCCATGGCCGCAGGCCTGTCGGCTTGTCTGCTTGACATAGACAAGGACGAGATACGACGCTCGCTGGCCGATTTCGAAGGCGTGGAGCACAGGCTCGAATATGTCGCCACCGTAGGCGGGGCTCGCTATATCAACGACTCCAAGGCTACCAACGTCAATTCGTGCTGGTATGCCCTCGAGACGGTTCCCGCCGGAACGGTGCTCATACTCGGCGGCAAGGACAAGGGCAACGACTACACTGAGATAGAGCCGCTTGTGAAGGAAAAAGTCAAAGCGATCGTGTGCATGGGCAAGGACAATACCAAGCTGCTCGACTTCTTCACAGGCAAGGTACCCGAGATACGCGACACCCATTCGCTCGACGAAGCCGTGGCCGCATGCCGCGAGATAGCGGGCGAAGGCGATACCGTGTTACTCTCGCCCTGCTGCGCGAGTTTCGACCTGTTCACTTCCTACGAAGACCGCGGTCGCCGTTTCAAGGACGCCGTGAAATCACTTCTCAAGACTAACTGATAAGTAAATAGAATGGAACCTGCAATCTCCTCCCCCAACCCCGCCGAAGAACTTGCCGTCTCGGCCAAGCCGCGTGCCGTGGCCTCGGCCGACAAGCATATATGGGGCATATTCATAGCACTCTGCCTTATTTCCGTAATCGAGCTTTACAGCGCATCGTCGCGCGAGGTAGGCAGCTCGGCTTTCGGAGTCATGGGCCCTATCGTGCGCCACATCGTCATGCTTGCCGGCGGCTTCGGAATAGTGTGGTTTATCTCCCGCCGCCATTACAGTTCGCTCATACCGTTTACCATAATTTTCGCCTTTATTTCAGTAGGCATGATGGTGTGGGTGATGTTTTTCGGCGATTTCGTCAACGGTGCCCGCCGCTCGCTCACAATCCTCGGCATAGGTATCTATCCGGCCGAGATGGTTAAGATTTCGGCTGTGCTGCTCGTGGCACTCGTGATGACGTGGAATCAGAATCCCAAGCAGATCGGTATCACCACCCGAGGCGTGGAAATCGCTGCCGGCATAGTGCTTCTGCTTTGCTTCGTTCTTGTCAAGCAGGGACTTACCAACACCCTGCTGCTGCTTGCCATCAGCTACTCCATGATGATAGTGAGCGGCGTGAAATTCAAGCATCTGATTATCGTTACCATGGCCTATGCGCTGTGCGGTCTGGTGTTTGTCTTATTTATAAAAGACAGCAACGGCGAAAACCGCTATGACACGTGGTTGGCGCGCATCGAGCGTCACAGCGAAGGCAACGTGCCGAAATATGACATGCCTGTCGACGGCAAGAACCGTCAGGAAATGTATTCCTACATGGCTCAGGCCAACGGCGGTATCTACGGCAAAGGCCCCGGAAACTCCCGCGAGGCTTCGCGCCTGCCGCTGGCGTTTTCCGATTATATCTACGCCATAGTCGTGGAGGAGACCGGACTTGTAGGCGGTGTGGTGGTGCTCGTGCTCTACCTGTGGCTGCTCGGAAGAGCGGCGGGTATCGCCTCGCGCTGCAACCGCACCTATCCCGCCCTGCTCGTCACGGGTATGGCCGTCATGATAGCCTTTCAGGCACTTTTCCACATGGGCATCGTGACGGGAGTGTTCCCTGTATCGGGACAACCGCTGCCGCTCATCTCCAAGGGCGGAACGTCGATACTCGTAACCGCTATAGCCTTCGGAATCATGCTGAGCGTGAGCCGCACGGCGACCCGTCAGGGCAACAAAACCCGTGAAATCAAGGAGGAAGGCGAAGCCCTTCCCGAAAATTTCGACGGAAAGAACCCCATGCAATTATAATCTCACACCGTTATGAGCTACAATATACTGATAAGCGGCGGAGGCACAGGCGGTCACATATTTCCCGCCCTGTCGATAGCCAACGCACTGCGTCGGGTGATGCCCGATGTCAATATACTTTTCGTAGGCGCCGAAAACCGCATGGAGATGGAGCGGGTACCCGCGGCGGGCTACGATATAGTGGGCCTGCCCGTGGCCGGATTTGACCGCAAGAAACTGTGGCGTAACATACCGGTGCTGTGGAAACTCGCCAAGAGCCTCATAAAGGCCCGCAGAATCGTGAGCGATTTCCGCCCCGACATGGCAATAGGTGTGGGTGGCTACGCATCGGGCCCTATACTGAAAGAAGCGCAGCGCCGCGGTGTCCCCACGCTCATTCAGGAGCAGAACTCCTATGCAGGTGTTACCAATAAGCTCCTCGCAGCCGGTGCCACCCGTATATGTGTGGCCTACGACGGCATGGACCGCTTCTTCCCTGCCGCCAAAATAGAGATTACCGGCAATCCGGTGCGGAAAGTGCTTGAGGAAAACACAATGGAGCGCGCCGAGGCCAAGAAAGCGCTCGGATTCGACCCCTCGAAGCCGCTGCTGTTTGTCACAGGAGGCAGTCTGGGTGCCCGCACCGTCAACGAAGCTGTAGCTGCCGCCCTACCCTCGCTTCGCGAAAATGATATACAGCTTCTGTGGCAGACAGGCCGATACGGAGCCGATCATTTTCAGAAAATGGCCGCCGCATATGCCCCTGATGTAAAGGCAACTACATTTGTCGACGATATGGCTTTGGCCTACCGTGCCGCCGACCTCGTGGTGGCACGTGCCGGCGCATGCACCATATCGGAGATACAGAATCTCGGCATACCCGCCGTGCTCATTCCCTCGCCCAACGTGGCTGAGGATCACCAGCGGCACAATGCCGAGGCCCTTGCGAGCCGCGATGCCGCCGAGATGATTCTCGACGCCGAAGCCGTAGAGCGTCTGGGTGAAACCGTAACGGCGCTGATGGCTGACCCTGAGCGTCGTGAAAGCATGGGGCGTAATGCCGCCTCGATGGCTCACCGCGGAGCCGACGACCGCATAGCTCATATCATAACCGAAATACTCAAGAAACCATGAAAATAAACAAAGACGACATCCGCAACATCTATTTCGTGGGAGCCGGAGGCATAGGCATGGCGGCCCTCGAACGATATTTTCTCGCCCAAGGCAAAAACGTGGCGGGGTATGACCTGACACCGAGCGAGCTTACAGCCGAGCTTGAGAAAGAGGGCGTGGCCATGACCTACGACTCTTCAGCCGATACGATACCCGACGCATTCCGCAATCAGGCTTCGACTCTGGTGGTGTACACACCTGCCGTTCCGGCCGATCTGCCCATATTGCGATGGTTCCGCGAGAATGGATTTGACGTAATCAAGCGTGCCGAACTGCTCGGCGTCGTGACCCGCGGCAGCCGCGGCCTCTGTTTTGCCGGTACCCACGGCAAGACCACCACTTCATCAATGGCTGCCCACATATTGCAGAGTGGCACCTCGGGGTGCAACGCTTTCCTCGGCGGTATCCTGAAAAACTACGACAGCAATTTCCTGCTCTCGCCCTCCTCGCCCTACAGTGTGATCGAGGCCGATGAATTTGACCGGTCATTCCACCACCTCTCCCCTACCGTGGCCGTCATCACAGCCACTGATCCCGACCATCTCGACATCTACGGAACCGAGGAAGCATATCTCGAATCATTCGCCCGCTTCACCGAACTTATACAGCCCGGCGGCAGCCTGATAGTTCATACCGGCCTGAAACTCAAGCCGCGTCCCGGTAAGGATGTGAAGGTATACACCTATTCGCGCGACGAAGGCGATTTTCATGCCTCATACATACGTCGCACTCCGGGCAACATCACTTTCGACATAGTCACACCCCTCGGCACTATCCGCAATATCAACCTCGGAGTACCCGTGGAGGTGAATATCGAAAACGCCGTGGCCGCCGTGGCCGCCGTTACCGCAGCCGGATGCTTTGACGTGGAGTCGATACGTCAGGCTCTGAATACCTACGGCGGTATCAAGCGCCGCTTCGAGACATGGCTCAAGGAACCCGGTGAAAACGGCCGCGTGATTATCGACGATTACGCCCACCACCCGCAGGAAATCGAGGCCTCGATCAAGAGCGTCCGCTCGCTCTATCCCGGCCGCCGGCTTACGGTGGCATTCCAGCCTCATCTCTACACCCGTACACGCGATTTCGCCCCTGAATTCGGCGCGGCTCTGTCGCAGGCCGACGAAGTGATACTCGTCGACCTCTACCCTGCCCGCGAGCTTCCCATCGAGGGAATTTCCACCGAAACCATCGCCCGGCACATAAAAAACACTCCCGTGACGATGATTCCTAAAGAAAATTTGGCAAAGTCGCTCGAAAACCGTAACTTTGACATATTGTTGACCATGGGCGCCGGTGATATGGTCAACGAGCTTCCCGCTGTGGTCGAAGCCGTGAGCGCCCGCTGAAAGTCATGAATCTGAAACGGTATGTGCCCATAGTCCTCTCGGTGATTCTCGCCGCCTATCTGGTGGTGACGATCTTCGTTACAGCCCACGCCGGCGACGACGTGAGGTGCACCGGCATGACCGTGACCGTCGACGACAATTCACCCCACCCCTTCGTGACTGCGGGTGAGCTCATGCGCGAGCTTGACTCGCTGCCGGCGCTTGCCTCGGGAATGTATCTGCGCGAGATCAATCCTCAGGCTGTGAAGCGCACACTCATGGCTATCGACAAGATCGAGGACGTATCGGTGGAAACCTTTACCGATGGAAAGATCGAGATTAAGGTGACTCCGATTATTCCGGTGGCGCGTGTGTTTGACGGCGACCGTTCCTACTATATCAACCGCTCGGGCAAGCGCGTCACTGCCACCGCACGCTACCATAAGGACGTGCCAGTCATCGCGGGGCATTTCCCCGAGACCGATACCGTATTCACCCCCGAGAGTCTGCTGCCGCTGATCGATTTCATAGCCGCCGACTCGGTATGGAGCCGCTATGTGACCATGATAGAGGCTAATTCGGCCGGTGATATAGTGCTCGTGCCGGCCATACGCGACCATGTGGTGCTCCTCGGCTCGGCCGATAACCTGAAAGACAAGTTTCACCGCCTGCGCCGTTTCTATACCGAAGTGCTAAGCCGCCGCGGTTATGAGACCTACGATACGATCTCGCTCAAGTGGCGCGGACAGATCGTGGCCACCCGACGCAAGAAGAATCTCGATCCCGTAAGAACCTTCGGTCAGGACGACGACGAGGCTGTCGACACCACGGTGATGCTCACCGCCGAGAATGTGGCTCCGGGTCGCACACTCCCGGGTCAGAAAGCCCACAGCGAGAAACCTATTCCTGCCAAAACTTCAAAACAACCCAATCCCTGAAAAATCCCTCCGTTATACCACATATCCCTGACACACATCAGTTATGGAAGAAAAACTTATTGTCGCCCTTGAGATAGGCAGCTCGAAAATAAAAGGAGCAATCGGTGAGGTAGAACCCACCGGAGCGCTCACAGTAAAAGCAATCGAAGAGGAAAAGCTCACCGACAGCGTGCGCTATGGCCTGATACGCAATGTAGCCGAGGTAGCCGAGGCTATAACCACCGTGATCAAGCGCCTCGAAGCCCGCGAGCCTGACCGCACCATCACCGGTGTGTATCTCTCCGTGGGAGGCCGCTCGCTGATGTCGCAGGTTGTGGATGTGGACCGCCGTCTGCCCGACGAGATGGAAATCACCGGAGCGCTTATCGAGGATATCACCCGCGAGGCGCTGCAACAGCCCCTCGAGGACCGCAAGGTAGTGGATGTGACTCCGCGCGAATTCCGTGTCGACAATGCGCCCGTGTCGCGTCCGGTAGGCACTTATGGCCATCACCTGCAGGCCAAGCTCAATATAATCTCGCTGCGCAACCAGATATGGCGCAATCTCAATCATGTGGTTAAAGAGCGACTGGGACTGCGCATCAACGATTTCTTCGTTCGTCAGATCGCCGAGGCTGATCTGGTGCTCCTTACCGATGAGAAGCGTCTGGGATGTGCCTTGGTAGATTTCGGAGCGGAGACCACCACCATATCGATCTACAAGCATGGTGTATTGCAGTATCTCGCCACGCTGCCCATGGGGTCGCGCAACATCACCCGCGACATCACAGCCTTGAATCATCTCGAGGAGCGTGCTGAAGAGCTCAAGATTACCGGTGGAAACGCCCAGCCGCTGGCTGACCAGTCGGCTCCCGGTGCCGCATTCTCAGGCGGCGCGCGCGACTATGCCGACATCAACAATTACGTTTCGGCACGTGCCGGAGAGATTATTGCCAACATTGCCGCCCGTATCAAGGCGGCAGGTTTCAGCGCCGAACTTCTGCCCGCAGGTATCGTGATAGTGGGACGCGGCGCACGTCTGACCAACTTCAACCAGCGCCTCCAGACCGAGACCGGCATGAAAGTGCGTGCCGGTGTCCCCGGAGCCAAAGTGCGCATCAACGACAGCCGCATCACACCCAGCGATGCGGTGGATGTGATATCCATACTCGCGGCGGCAGCCGCAGCTCCCGAGCAGTGCATGCCGCTCAATGTATCGGAACCCGTATTTGTGGCCGAATCAGCGCCCGTGATAATGCCCGAGCCCGAGAAGCCCGCAGCCGAGCCGCGCAAACCGGCTCCCGCTCCCGCCGCTCCCTCCCAGCCCTATACCCCGCGCCCGGCTCAGCCACAGCCTGCTCAGCCACAGCCTGTGCAGAAGCCCGTGCAGGAGCGTCATGAGCAGCCGCAGCCACCCGTGCAACCCGCCACGCAGCCGGCACATAAACCTGCGCCCGAACCTGCCGATGAGCCCCGCAAGCAGGGATTCGGCTCAAGATTATGGGGAAAATTCACCCAGCGTGTGGCCGACCTGCTGTCGGAGCCTGCCGATGACGATGAGGATGCCGATGAATAACACATGCCTCTCTCTATATATATGATTAACCTACTCAACACAATAACTGAATAATACACCGCATCCTATTATGGACAACGCAAATATAAGCAGCCCTATCGACAATCTCGATAACGCTCAGGATTTCTTCACCGAGACCCCGACCCACCGCGTGTATATCAAAGCTATCGGCGTGGGCGGCGGCGGCAACAATGCCGTCGACCACATGTACAAGACAGGTATACGCGAGGTATCGTTTGTAAACATCAATACTGACCGTCAGGCTCTCCAGAATTCCAAGGTGCCTCTGCGCATGGAGATCGGCGACGGACTCGGTGCGGGCGGTGATCCCGAGGTTGCACGCCAGTATGCCGAGGAATGCGCCGACAAGATCTCCACGCTTTTCGACGACGAGACCCAGATGGTGTTCGTCACCGCCGGTATGGGTGGCGGAACCGGTACGGGAGCAGCTCCCGTGGTGGCCCGTATAGCCCGCGAGAAAGGCATGCTTACAATAGGTATCGTCACCATCCCGTTCCTGTTTGAGGGACAGTGGAAGATACGTCAGGCTCTTGCCGGTGCCGATGAGATGGCCAAGCACGTCGACTCCCTTCTGGTGGTCAACAACGAGCGCCTGAGCGATATCTACGGTGATCTCGACTTTATCAACGCTTTCGGTAAGGCCGACGATACGCTTGCCGTGGCCGCACGCTCGCTTTCCGAAATCATCACTTCGACCGGTCATATCAACCTTGACTTCAAGGATATCAATGCCACCCTCCGCAATGGCGGCGCTGCAATCATATCATCGGGCTATGGCGAAGGTGAGCACCGCGTTACGCAGGCCATTGAGGATGCCCTCAACTCGCCCCTGCTCAAGGATCGCGACATAATGGGCTCGAAGCGACTGCTGTTCAATCTCTTCTTCTCGCGCGAGGCCCAGAATTCGTTCCGCATGTCGGAGGTCAACGAAATCACCGATTTCATCTCATCGATCAATCAGGACGTGAAAGTGATATGGGGTGTGGCATTTGACGAGTCGCTTGGCGAAAAGGTGAAGATGACAATTCTCGCCACCGGTTTCGACGTTACCATAAAGGACGGCGAGAAAGACAAGCCCGCGGCGAATACCGATAAAAATGAACCTGCACGCGGCGGCGACACCATAGTGTTCACTCCTGAAAAGCCTGCCGAACCGAAACCGAAAGCCGAGACAATCGACGACCACCGTATCACCGAGGAATACGGCAAAGGCAAGCTCGACAATCTGATAGGCGGTAAAGAGCGCGCATCTTATATCATTCTTGCCGACAATCAGCTCGACGACGATGATATTTGCGACATTCTCGAAAAGACTCCCGCATATCGCCGCGACCGCAAGCTTGTGGAGCAGGTCAAGAACGGCCAGACGGCTTCCATGCCCGCACCCGATCCTATGGGCGCGGATAAAGGCCGCACATTCTCGTTCTGAGCGGTGCTTTAATATTTACGTAGGCTTCCGATGCGATACAGCAGTGGAAGCCTACGCTCTTTTACTCCTGAGCCGTTCAGCGTGGCAATATGAACCGCAGGCCGGCCGTGAGGCTGAAATTGACGGGGTGAGCATGGTAAATGGACGGCACCCGTGAATGGTTGGACGGATAGTATACCATACTTGGCTCGATGTAGATACCCAAATATTTCACCGGTCGATACTGTAAACCCACACCGGCACTAAGCGACCATTGCAGAGGCTCATGAGTGTACGATTCACGCGTAGGATCGGGCGCGTCGTCGGCTATGACGGTAATGAATGCGTCACCCTTCACGCATTTCTCCACTGCTCCTCCGGCCGATACATAAAAATCCACAGCCCCAGGTGAGGCGATCCTGTATTTAAGAGTCAGGGGGATGCCGATATAATTAAGACGGTATTTTGTGAGAGTAACACGGTCATCACGGCTCACCCGTTCCTCCGATGACAGACGGGAATACATCAGACCCGTCTCAACAGCAAGGCGATCATTAAAACTGTATTGCAAGGTAAGTCCCAACCTGAAGGGAACGCCGTAATGGGTTTCGGTAGTTTCTTCCTCCTTTACCGGAGTGTCGGGCACAGGGCCGTTACTGTTACTTCCGGGAGGAGTCACGCAGTCAGTTCCGGGAGGAATCACGCAGTCAGATTGATTGCCGCCGGGAAAAGTGGAGCCAACTGTACCACCCGACTGCGAGGCGCAGGCGGTAAGAATTCCTATGGATAATTGTCCCGCTGAGCGTTTGCCATCGGATGGAGCGCCGGCTATGTATCGGTGAGTTGAACCCGAAACCGACGGACGGTAGACGGGAACAGTGTCGCCGGATTCCGCGGGAATATTCTGTACCTCATCACTTGCGGGTGCTAATTTTTCGCTGCTGTCAGCGGAGACGCCCATAGGAGTATTGTCAGCGGGGCGATGCTGTATAGATGTAATGTGACGGGAGCATACATGAGTATCATTGTCGGCCGGAATGGCAGGTTTTTCGTCGAGAGGATGCGGCGCGGGAGCTGTGTTCGTTATTTTAATATTTGCGGGAGATTGTGATAAGTCGCCGTCGGTCAAGAACAATAAACCTATACCGGCTGACAATAACAGAGCAATGCCGGCGACGATTATGCGCCGATAGAAGCGTCGAGGTTGCAATAACGCGATGACATGTTTCCTCGCCGGAGGTGCGGGAGAGTATGCCGGAATTGTTTCCGCAAGACTTTCCCATAATCCTTCGGGCGGCGCCTGCTCGTAGTCAGAGAGCGCGTTACGCAGTAGGTCGTTCCACTTGTCGTTTGTCATCATCTGTTATGTTTTGATTGATATTCTCTTATGCTGCGGGCAAGCATGGCTTTGGCACGATGGAATCTTGATGCCGACGAGGATTCCTTTATATTCAGAATCCGGGCTATATCGCGGTGGCTGCGGCACTCGAAAACGTAGAGGTTGAGTACCGTGCGGTAGGGGGGCGGAAGAGCACGTATCATTTCATGGAGTGCATCGGCGGGAATCCCGTCTAATTGAGGTTCTATGTCGGTCTCCGCTATATCATCGGGGAGGGTCTCAAGACAGGATATGTTGTAGTTGCGACGCAGGGTTTTCAATGCTTCGTTGACAACAATGCGGGTAAGCCACGCTTTCAGTGAGCCCGCCCCGCGGTATTCAAATGACTGCAGTGCGGTGAATATCTTCAGAAAACTGTCGTGGAGCGTATCTTTGACAGCGCAGGTATCAGACAGATAGCGGGTGCATACGCCGGTAAGATAACCTGCGTATGCACGATATACCGCTTCGGGTGCGCCCGGATCGTGTCCCGATATGAGAGCGACTACGGCAGCTTCCGTGTCGTTACAACTGCGAGTCAAGGATAATCAGAATTTAGTAACTGCGCCTATGAACAGTATAGTATCGGATATTGTGTCGCGGATTATGTAGATAAACGGATTTTCAAATATGATAAAATTGGGGCAGGCATTTTCCACTCCCACCATTGTCGCACCGGCGGCTTCCGTGCCTTCTTCGTCAACGATAAGCCTTACACCATGGCGCACCGTGACAATAAAGAATGATTCGTTTTCGCTGATGCCGTTGAAACCTTTGTTGTTCAATCCCATCTCATTAAGGCGGTCAAGGAGTTCCAGCGATACACTTGCCTCAAATCGAGGTATACCGATTAATGCCTCGGTGGATTTATACTGTGAGTCGAGATTCCTCAGCGAGGCTGCCGAAAGCTGCGAGAGCATGGAATCGAAATCTCCTTCGGCCTCCGGCATGATAATGGTCATGGTAAATCGGTCGCCGAGATAGGGGAGGCGTATGCTTTGGATTCCGTCGGTGGCTGCATAGTCTATCTTGCCTTCGCGGTGCATGTATTGAGCGTCGCTCACGCTTCCGTCGAGATTGCGGAATGAACCGCGGGCAGTAAGATTCTTGTCAAAAGCTTCTTTCCACGCTCCTTTGAAATAAGTGGTGTTGATCATGGCTACCCTTATATCGAGAGGTGAGGTCAGGAATTCCGGAATCAGACCGTGGGTGTGATCGCTTATGTACCTGTTTATTTCCTTCATTCCGTTCATATCGCTCAGAGTTGTCCGGAAGATATCAGCGTCAAATATATTTTTAATGTTGGAGGCAAACACAGGATTGATTGCAACATCGGGGCTGTACCAGAGTGAATTGGCATACTCGCAATCGGTCGTACCGTTTAGGGAGCGTGTCTCGGTAAGGAGAGCGTTGCAGTATATGTTGAGTTCCGAAAGTCCGTCGTGGCCGTAACCGAGTACGTCGAGCACATTATTACGCGCGGCCCCGTTATCACCGTTAGCTGACATGGCGAGTGCGGCAAATACGCTCACCGGGGAGAGGCACAGATTCTCAGGCTCGGCGGCAAAACTTTTTTTGAACAGATCTAATGCAAATCCGTTGGCCTTGTCGATGTTGTGCGCGTCTATCGAGCTGAGTGGAACGGATTCCCATTCTACCGGACACACTGCAGGTAAGGGTGCGGGCTGATTGTCAACTTCAGAACAAGCCGGGAGAATGATCGCCAGCGAGGAAAGAATTGTAAATGCAGAAATTTTCATAATGGAAAGGTTTGAGTTTTTGTTTCTATCCGTTAAATCCTGACACCCGCAGATTCTTGCAAAAATAAGAAAAAATTTTTTACATTTCTATACTTTTTCCTCTAAAATGTTGATTATAAGGCGATAAAGAGACTCTCGGATTCATTCCTTGCGGTCGTCGACCTGAATGGAGGGGTTGAGGAAGTAGAGCTGACGCGTGGCGCGGGAGGCGGCGGTATACAGCCAGCGGTAGAAATCGAGGCCTAAAGCATCGTCGGCTATGCCGCCCAGATCCACTATCACGTTGCGCCACTGCGCGCCCTGCGCCTTGTGACAGGTGATGGCATAGGAATATTTCACCTGAAGGGCATTGAAATATTCGTCGCTGCGCAGCCGCGACAGTCGCGTGGAGTCGGGCGTTCCCGGAGGATTTACCTCGGGATCATTCATGCGTGCCAAGGCCAGCCGCTCCATCTGTTCGCGTGAGAGCGACGGGTACTCGCTCGTGAGAGTGTCGAGGATAATCTTGCAGTCGATTTCCTTCTCGTGATGGGTGAGGCGCAGCGTTACGTCGGCAAATCGGAATCCGTAGCGTCGCTCGGTGGAATTGACCTGCGTCACTATCGCCATGTCGCCGTTGGCTATGAAGTCGAGATCCTTGATTTTGGTGGAGTACATGTAATTGTTGCGGGCCACCATGAGCCGCTCTCCGCGACACAGTTCCTCCTCGCTGTAGAGTATCTGCGAGCGCACGGCCAGATTGAATGCCACGGCGCGCTTGTTGGAGCGGGTGATGAGGATGGTCTCGTCGGGCGTGTCGCGGCTGTAGCATTGCGCTATCACGTCTATGATATCTTCGCCTGTTATTACCTTCACATCATCGAGCCCGGCGGTGATGAGGCGCGGGCGGGGCAGGGGATTGGCGAGCATGGCGCGACGCAGCTGGGTGGCGTTGCGCAATATTCCGGAGTTACGCTGCTGGCGGGCTGTATCGGTGAGCGTGGCGCGCGATACGTGCAGCCCCATTTCCTTAAGCTTTCCGGGGCTCATGGCAGGGGAGAGGTCGGTGCCCACGGGTGGGAGCTGAGCGGTGTCGCCCGACAGTATCAGTCGGCATCCTTCGCCTGTGAAAATGTGCTGCAGCAGGTCCTCGAGCAGCCCTGAACCGGGATTACCGTCGGCGTCGGCGGTGGAGTCGCCTATCATCGAGGCCTCGTCGACTATGAATACCGCGCCGGGAGTCTTGTTGTCGCGCACGGCGCGTGAGTGTTCGAGCAGTCGGCCTGTGGCGCCGTAATATATACGGCGGTGAATTGTCGATGCCGGATATGATGCCGAGGTGCTGAATACCTTGGCGGCGCGTCCGGTGGGAGCGAGGAGCACCACCGGGATGCGTATAGCAGTCAGAGCCTTGACAAGAGCGCCTATCAGCGACGTCTTGCCCGTGCCGGCATATCCGGCGAGTATGAATACCGAGTCGCTGGGCGTTGACGATGAGCAGAATCGTGCCAGCGCCTCAGCCACAAGCCGCTGCTGTGAGTTGGGACGGAACGGCAGCCGCTCTATGATCATGGCTGCGAAATCGTCGGTGGAGATGGGTGCGGGACCGGTGGATTCAGAACTCATAGCGGGTTGAAACGGAAAGCAACAATGATATGGATGTGCCGCGGGCTGTGGAGTAGCCGGCTATGCCGTATTCAGCCGAGGGCGCGATGTCAAACCTGTAGCGGGATGCCTGTAATCCGGCCGATGCCGATGCCGACAGGTGGCGCGACAGACGCCATATGCCCGAGGCGCGCAAGCGGGCGAGCGGGGTGGACTTGCCTGCCGACAGTGTACCGTCGGTGCCGTGGAGTGAGAAATTCATATGCCATCCTGCCGAGACCGAGGCTGCCATGCCGAACCGCTGCGACATGGGAAAGTACACATTGGCCGAGGCTGCGATACCGGCCGACGTCAACGGGCCTGAAATAAAGCGATTCTCGGGCGTCGCGAGGGCGAGGGGTAAGGATTCCACCTCGGCGGCGGCCGAGAGCGATACAGAGCGTCCTACGGGGTGCTCGTAGCCTATGGCTGTGATGAGGGCGGGGCGGCGCTCGACATTTACACCGTGACCGCCGGTGACAGGACCTAAAGTCATGCGGAGGGTGTTGTCAAGAAACAGTGACGGGGTGAGCATGTCGGGGTATGTAAACTGAGACGCTTGGCGCTCCGTTGCCCGCCGGCCCATGATGAGATCGGCTAAATCATATCCCGCGTGAGTGGCGAGAATCCCTATCGATGCTCCGGCGGCCACGTCGGTGGGATAGTGGTGGGCGTCGATTACACGCTCCATCGCGATTGCCGAAGCAAATGCGTAGGCTCCCCACGTGTACCATGCCGAGTTCATACCCAGTTCGCGCTCTATCATGGCGGCTCCGGCAAATGCCCAAGCCGAATGTCCCGACGGAAACGAGCGCGAATCAGTGCCGTTAGGCCGGGGCGAGTCGACTATATGTTTCAGTCCCCACACCAGAGCGGCATTTATCACGATGCCCGAGCCTTGCGCCACACCCATGCGTGCCCACGATGAGCGGGTGGATACTCCCGCGGCTTTAAGAATCCACGGCAAGGCTACAGGGGCATATTGCAGCACTCCCGTGCCGCGTGAAGTGTGTTTGCCGGGGCGCGTGCTGATAAAGTCACCGTGGGGATACAGGCGACTGACCGAGTAGGCCGCGACTACACCGGCCGCCGGAACGGCGATGCCTGCCGTGGGAAACCTCGGCGTCGCAACGCTGTCGGGTGTTTCGGCGAGTGCCGTGGCCGACAGTGAAAGCAGTATGAGCAGCGAAAGCAGTCTATTCATGTGCGCTGGTATTCCGAGGGTGACATGCCCGTAAGGTGCTTGAAATACTTGCCGAACGATGACTGGTTGGGAAAATTCAGCTCGTAGGCTACCTGCTGGATATTTTTTCCCGAAAACCGCAGCAGATTCTTGGCTTCGAGTATCACGAATTCATCGATAAGCTCGGCCGCCGACTTGCCGGTGGCCTTCTTGATGACGAGCGACAGGTATTTGGGTGAGATGTAGAGCTTGGAGGCATAAAACGATACCGACCGCTGCGAGCGGTGGTGCTGATGGAGCAGGGATATGAAATCGTCGACATACGTGTTGCGGCGCGGACGTGTTTCTGCCGGAACCGTCTCGGTTTTATCGGCGTCGACTCTGTCGCGCGCCGACTGGATGAGCTGGTAACACAGCGCCGCTATGATGCAGCGGGCTATTGAGCGCACGTAGATATCGTCGTGATTGTGGGTGGTGTTGTGGTGCAGCAGCTCGAAATAGTGGCGGAACAGAGCCGCATCCTCGGGCGAAATCTCTATGCAGGGAATGCGGTGGCCGTCTTTCGGGCGCGGAATCGTCGACAGGATATTGACATCGAGATTAATATCGCGCATGAACTCGCGCGAGATAAACAGAGTGTAGAAGTCGACCGGACCTGCCGCAACCTCCTTTATTTCAATGATCGATTCGGGATTGGTGAGCAGCAGCATGTTTTTATGGACGGTGAAGCTTTCGAGATTGACATTTAGAGAAATGTTTCCCTCATAGCACAGCATCCAGCTCAGACCGTCGATTTTTATAGGCCCGGAGGAAAAAGGAGGAAATTCGGCCGACGAATGGAAATGGGAGAATATATAATCATCGGCAAGATGCGAGAACTCCTTGGAGTACCGCGATATGTCGACGAGTTGCGAGAGGTTGACTATATTATTCATAATTGTCTACAAATATAGTGAAATCTCCCAATAATCTATGCTTATCCGTCCAAAAAATTCCCAAAAAGGAGAATCGCACCTCGGCTACTCATAAACCGCCCTCTGTCAAGAAAATTATTTCAGGCGGGTGTAGGAGTAGCCGAAGCGGGAGTGAGCAGATTTTTATTACGGATATTTCCGGATGAAAAATATTGAGTTTTACTTTGTATGCATGCATAATAGGAAAACTTTTCTTATTTTTGCATGCGAGGTGAGGCGCGGACATGTATTTCTTATATCGGATGTCTCCCTGAAAAGCATATAGTTACTTTAATCTCCATATCTATGACTCAAATTGTAGTGACTTTAGAAAATAATGCTGATGAAGTTTTTCTTCGGCGCATGATAGAAAATATGAAAGGAGTGCTGAAAACCTCTTTAACACATAATATCGAAGACAAAGGGGAAGAACGATCGCAACGGCTTGATTCTCTCCATAAGATTAAAGAATCTATTGATCCGAGCGTTATCGATAGCTCTGATCCGCGAACCGATTACATAATGTCGAAATGAAACGAGTGTTTCTTGATACGAATTTTATTATCGATTATTTCGTAAGAGAAGATTTTGCAGGAGATGCCGAGAAGGTTATGATGTTGGGAGATACCATGAATATGGAGTTTTATATATCATATCTTACCGTTGCAAACTTCGCATATATCATGCGTAAATCTCCTGCTGATAAGTTAAAGACTTTGATAAGCAGAATATGCGAAGTTTTTACGGTTGTGAGTAATACGGAAAGTCAGATATTGCTTAACCTGCAGGAACAAGTATCGGATTTTGAAGATGGTCTCCAGTATCAGGCTGCTGTGTATGCCGGCTGTGATTGCATGATTACACGCAATAAAAAAGACTTTCAATTTGCCAAGATTCCAGTTTTTTCTCCGGCCGAATTCCTGACGTACTTTAAAAGATGAAAGCCAATCAGACGACGTAGAGCGGTTACTTCAGGCGGGTGTAGGAGTAGCCGAAGCGGTCGCGGGCGGCGCGGTCGAGTGCCTCGCGGTCGGCGGGATTGGCTATCGATATCATGAGGCGGGCGCGCTCGGGGAGTGATTTCCCAAGCAGATTCACGGCGCCGTGCTCGGTGACTACGTAGTTGGTCTGGAAGCGGGTGGTAACCACGCCCGCTCCGGGTGTGAGCACGGGCTTGATTTTCCCTATTCTTTTTCCGGTGGTCGAGGTCATGGCTATGACCGAGATGCCGCCTTCGCTGCGCGAGGCGCCATAGACGAAGTCGTGCTGGCCGCCCACACCCGAGAAGATGCGCGTGCCTATCGAGTCGGCGCATATCTGACCGGTAAGGTCGATCTCAAGACATGAGTTTATGGCAGTGACGCGGGGATTGGCAGCTATGATAAATGGGTCGTTGGTATAAGCTACGTCCTTGAATATCATATCCTTGTTGTAGTCCATCAGGTCATATAGCCTGCGCGAACCGAGCGCGAGGCAAGCTACCGACTTGCCGGGATATACCTTCTTCATCGAGTTGTCGATCACGCCGTTTTCTATCAGGGGCAATACGCCGTCGGTCATCGCCTCGGTGTGAAGTCCGAGATGCTTGTGGTCGCTCAGGGCGCGTATCACGGCATTGGGTATCGCTCCCACGCCTATCTGAAGCGTGGCACCGTCGGGTATAAGGGCTGCTACGGCATTGCCTATGGCTGTCTCCACCGGGCCCGGCTCGGGGGTGGGTACTTCCACGAGCGGGTCATTCACCTCCACCGCCGCGGTGATTTTCGACATGTGTATCACGGGATCGCCGTAGCTGAAAGGCATGTGGGGATTGAGCTGGGCTATAACCACGCGGGCGCATTCGGTAGCCGATACTGCGAGGTCGGCGCTCACGCCGTAGCTCACGTAGCCGTCAGGGTCGGGCATCGAGCAGTTGAGAAGCACCACGTCCACAGGCCATATGCCGCTGCGGAACAGCTGCGGCACCTCACCGAGGAAGCGGGGAGTGGTAGCTCCGTAGCCTTCGGCGATCCAGCGGCGCACGTTGCCCGACACGAAGCATGTGTCGACGAGGAATGAGTCCTTGTATTCAGGCCGGCAATATGGCGCCTCACGGTCAGATACCGAGAAGCCTGAATGAAGCACCACGCCGCGAAGCTCGTCGCCGCGGCGGGTCATGGCTTCTACGAGTGTTTCAGGTATGGATGTACTTCCCTGAATATATACGTGATCACCGCTCTTTATGAGCTTTACAGCCTCGTCGGCTGTCATGATATTGTTGAAGTTCATTGCGCTGTCGTTATGAGACCGGATGGTCGCGGTGGAACATTGAAAGACGCTCGCCGAGGCGGCTGAACGAATCGTCGTCGGAAAGCAGGCTCACGCACACTCTCACTCCTTCCTGACGGCTTCCGGTGGAGGGGAGAGAGATGGTGGAGATACCGTAGCGGAGCAGGGCGGCCTGTAGGTCGGCACCCGTCATGCCTGGGTAGCCCATGGTGAAGAAAAATCCGTCGGAGATGGTGCGGTCGCCGTCGAGGGCATATACAAGATGAAAACCGTTGTCGGTGAAAAGGCGGCGGGCGATGGCTGAGCGACGGCCGTATTCGCGTGTCTCGGCCACAAAATCGAGCTTGCCTTCCACGGCGGCTCCCAGCATGGCGGCAAAAGCGTGCTGGGCGGAGTGGGAGGTACCCGACGATGCGCAGTAAAGCACACCGAACACGTAGGCGTCGACAAACGATTTCATTTCGTAGAACTCCTGAAGATGCGGATATGCACGGTCAGCCACTCCGGGTGTCATGCACACCATCGCTATGCGCTGTCCGGCATAGCTGAAGATTTTCGATGCCGACACCAGCAGGATGCAGCGGTCAGTCCATTTCGCCACCGTGGGTACAAAGGGCGCCTTATAGGGCACGCCGTAGCGCGACCTGAAATCCATGCCCAGATAAGCATGATCCTCGATGATGATGACATCGTGTTTCTCGGCCATGCGGGCGAGTATTTCGTATTCGGTGTCGGTGAGATTGGTCCACGCGGGATTGTTGGGGTTGTTGTAGAGGAGCGCCGTGATTTTGCCCGATGAAAGTATTTCGTCGAGGCGTGCTTCGAGGGCCTCACCGCGGCAATCATACATGTCGAGCGAAATCTGATTCAGCCCGAGCAGTTTCGCCTGATTGTGCTGGGCGGGAAATCCCGGGTCGAGAAACAGTATCGTGTCGCGTCCGGGCAAGCGCTGACCCAGCAGCAGAAACAGCGTGAAGGTGGCCTGCATCGAGCCTACGGTGGGGATGATGCAGCGCGGCGGGATGTCTATGTCGAGAAATGCTTTCAGGAAGCTGCTGCCGTTGTCTTTCAGCGCGGGCATGCCGGCGATGTTGGGGTAGGTGTTGGCTATTCCGTTGCGCAGGGCTTCGGTCTCGGCCTCTACGCCTACAGCCGAAGCGGGCAGTCCGGGGTTACCCATCTCGAGATGTACGAAAGGCTCGCCTATTATGCGCTCGAGGCGCGAGGCAAGAGCGGAAATCTGGCGTATGGTAGCCGAGCTTATGTTGGAGATTCCGGTTGCCTTCATTTCGTCGGCAAACAGGCTTGGTGATATTACGTTCACGGTTGTAAAGTTCTTAAAGGTAATCAGCAAGATAGGTTCATTATACCGCCGCTTCTCCGGCAGCTTTCAATCCGGCCCGGAATGCGGCGATATTGCTCTCCACCACATTCTCGCCCTTGGCGGCGAATACGGTGCGTATTCCATCCTCGATTTTTTCAGCCGGAATCTCGATAAAGCGGGAGGCTGCTCCGAGGAGCACCATATTTGAAGCGCGCGCCGTAGCTACTTTCGAGGCCACCGCATCCATGTCGATCGCTATGGTGTGAGGCCGCTGTTCAAGTGAGGCCACGAGGGCGGCTGTGTCGGGATAGCCTTTGGTGTTGATTACCGGAACGGTGTTGGTCACGATCCAGCCTCCGGGGGCGAGAAAACTCAGGTAGCGCAGAGCTTCCATGGGCTCGAGCGACACGATTATATCGGCTTTACCCTGCGGGATGAGGTCTGACGCCACAGGGCGGGAGCTGAGTCGGAGGCATGACATCACGTCGCCGCCGCGCTGACTCATGCCGTGAACCTCGGCTTGCTTCAGGTAGAGTCCTTCGGCGAGGGCCGCCGCACCCAGTATCGTAGCTATTGAGAGTATTCCCTGACCGCCTACACCGGCGAGTATTATATCTGATTTCATGGTTGTTGATTGTTGGGAGTTGTTATTTTGAGCGGGCGTGACGGCGTGCGGTCTGTATGCACTCTCGACGCGATATTATCACCGACAGCCCTTCATGTGAGAATTCTCGTGCAAACAGTTCTTTCATCTCCTCTATCTTGCGGGGATGTGCGTCGATAGTGTGCAGGCGAGCCGGGTCGACACCTAAGCCGAGGCATATTTCCTCGAGTTTGCCGGTGCCCTGCGAATCCTGTCCGCCGGTCATGCCGGTGGTGAGATTGTCGGAGATAATCACGGTTATGGGCGAGTTTTCGTTAACGGCGTCGAGCAGTCCGGTCATGCCCGAATGGGTGAAAGTGGAGTCGCCTATTATCGCCACCGCGGGGCGCTGTCCCGCATCGGCCGCGCCTTTGGCCATGGTGATGGATGCTCCCATGTCCACGCAAGTGTCTATCGCATTGTAAGGCGCCAGCCAGCCTAATGTATAGCAGCCGATGTCGCCGAATACCTTGGCATTGTCGAAGTCGGCGAGAGCCATGTTGAGGGCGGCGTATACGTCGCGGTGTCCGCAACCCTGACACAGGGCCGGCGGACGAGGTACCACCATTTCTGATGGAGCCGCCACGTCGGCAAGCAGCCTTGATGCCATGTCGGGATGCAGCTTTGTCAGTCCGGAAGCCACGCTGTCGGGGGTGAGTTCGCCCGTAAGCGGCAGAATGCCGTCGAGCTTGCCGCGCACCCTCACTCCGCGGTCGAGCACCCCGCGCAGCGAGCGCTCTATCACGGGTTGACCCTCCTCCACTACAAGGATTTCGTCGCAGCTGTCGGCAAGCTGCTCCACGAGGGCTTTGGGCAGAGGATATTGTGAAATCTTAAGCATGGGGAACGGGCAGCCGTCGGGGAAACATTCGGCCACATAGTTGGCTGCGATTCCCGAGGCGAGTATACCCGTGCGGCGGTCAGTGCCGGGCGTGAACTTATTGAACGGCGAGGTCTCGGCCTCTTTCTCCATAGCGGCATAATCATCGAGCAGCTGCCTGTAGCGCACGCGCGAGTTGCCCGGCATGAGCACCCACTGGCGCGGATTCCCGGGGTAGGAGAGGGCTTTTTCGGCTGCCGCTTCCACGTGGGCTTCCACCACGGCGCGCGAATGAGCCAGACGGGTCACCATGCGCACCATTACGGGTATCTTCATGCGTTCCGACAGATCGAATCCGTAGGCGGCCATATCGTAGGCTTCCTGCTGTGTCGACGGCTCGAGCACGGGCATCAGGGCAAACGAGGCGTAGAAACGGGAATCCTGCTCGTTTTGCGACGAGTGCATTGACGGATCGTCGGCCGAAATCACCAGCATACCACCGTTGGTACCCGTCATGGCCGAGTTGACAAACGGATCGGCCGCAACGTTGAGCCCCACATGCTTCATCGACACTATAGAGCGCTTGCCGCAAAACGACATGCCAAGAGCCTCCTCGACAGCCGTCTTTTCGTTTGATGACCAGTGGGAGTGGATTTTGCGCTCGCGGGCTACGGGATTGCCCTGCACGTATTCAAGTATTTCGGTGGAAGGAGTTCCGGGATAGGCGTAAGCCCCTGACAATCCGGCGTTGATGGCGCCCAAGGCAAGAGCTTCATCGCCGAGGAGCAGCTTTTTAATTCTCATGGATCAGATTTTTAGTTTTATGACGGTAGACGGGCGCGCACTCAGCACCCAAATGCAAATTTACAGATTCCCCCGAAATTCTCCACCCCGCGGCAGTATGTTATACAACATAAAAAACTTCACTCTCCGGTTATATATAAATGCAGAGAGTGAAGGGGTATTTTCAAATCAAAATCAAATGGCTATCATTTCTTAGGATATTGCTCACGAATAATCTCCAGCCCGCTTTTAGTAACTTTGTAGATAAAATTAAATAATCCGTCATGAATCGGCACCCCTTGCGAAACAGGATATGAATATAATTTATATTGTTTTTGTAAAGCATTTCTGTCAGTATTGAAAAATGAAATACCGGATTTGACATCCACCAAAATTACTGCAACATTGTCAATTTCAGTATAACCGAAATTCTTAACATCGTTGGCCGGCCAATTGATAATTCCCCAATGAGAATCTGCAAATTCAGTCTCATCCATAACTATCAACTTAACTGCATCCGACAATCTTTCCTTCGTTTTAGGATCCTCATAATAGTTAATCGCCACAATTACAGGTTTATTTAAGCCGCGATTTTCAAAATATCGTGGTGAGGTCAACTGACGTATACTGTCGGCCACCTCCTTGATTTTCTCGGCAATTTTGAAATCAATATCCTTGGCTGGATAAGCTGTAGCCATTTGGTTTTTTGCCGCTGTATCAAGCGGGAATATCATGCTTGACAAGCACAATATAAATAGAAACAAAGATTTATTCATATTGGGAATATTTATTTACGATTGAAGATATTTATTTGTAAGATGTCTTTTAATTTATAAATGGATAAAAATTTGTTTGGATCAAGTGTTATGGGTGCTAATTCGATATTGTTTTTATAAAAAATTATGGTTAAAGAATTAACCCCATCGTTTACGACAGAGTGCCTTTGACCATTTAGATCGATACGGAGAGTTGTTTTTCTGTTGGGTCTGAGAAGTTGATGGGGTCTCCGGCGCAGAAGGCATAGGGGGATATAACGTGGTATTTTTCAGAGAGGGGGTCAGGAGTGCGGAATAGGTTGCCGCCGGCTGGGAGGGTGTGTCGGGCGGTGTAGTCGTAGACGGGGAGGCCGCGGAAAAGGGAGAGCTCTTTGGCAGTGTATTTGAAGGCGTTGGCCGTGGGGTTGGTCGAGGTGTTCATCGACAGCCCGTCGGCGTATCGGAGAGATTGATTCATGAGCGGAGCGTTTTTGCAAATATAGGCATTTGCGATGTAATAGCCAAGTGTGATGAATCCACGATGCGGCGACGTTGTTGTAGATGCCTAATTACAAGCTCATTGCGGTCGAAAATGTAGGGACGTTGCTTTGCAACGTTGGTCATGCTCGGCTGCGAATGTTGGATGAAGATTTTGCCCTGAGGACGTGAAACATCGCGAAGCGATGTCCCTACAAGGGAGGTGGTAATTCCTCTCCCGAATTTAATCGCCGCCACCGCCTCGCCCGAGGCAAAAAGCACCGGGAATAGGGTGAGCAATATGGCGATGAGGCGGGGCAAAAAGTTTTTTAATATGATTTTGTCAATTTTCTTCTTATCGGGTCGTCTTTGTAATCATTGGGAACGTAAAGATATTGGTATACCATAAACCTGCTTTTTACTGTACCATGATTTATAATAAATTGGAATACGTAGTAATTTGGATTTGGATAACTTGAATGTAAATAAAAAGTAGGATTCATTAATACTCGAATGCTGTCAACATCCCAGCCTTCAATCAATCGTTGTTCCCAATCTCTTAATCCACTCTTGCGCTCATATCCAAATGAGACTACACCAACGGATAAAGCACTCTTTTTATTCCACACTTTTATCCCACCAATATTATCTCTACCTCCATTATATGTTGTTGTTATTTGTACAAAAAGAGTGTCGGATTTACAATTAATAGGAATACTATCTAATGGTGTATAATAAAATAATTCAGGATTTAACAAATCATTAAAACTCTTAATAATCGAAGTGGAATCCCTCTGATACATTGCAGATAATATGGATTTTACTGAAATCGCTTTTGGCGATATCGGTAAATCAGAGAAAGATGTAGCATACACTTCTTTAGTATTATCCTTAATAGGAATACTATCAGATGGCGTATGGTAGAATAAATCATTAAAACTCTTAATTACCGAAGCGGAATCACTCCGAGACATCGCAGATAATATGGATTTTACTGAAATCGTATTTGGCGATACTGGTAAATTAGAGAAAGATATAGCGTTCACTTCTGTAGTATTTACCGTATCTACAGTGTTAGTATTTTTTGATGCAATGCTGCACTTTAAGGCAGATGATGTTAATATCAAAAATACGTATAATAAAGATATTATATAAAAAAACCTTTGTAGTTTAGTCATTGTTCGGTTATTAAGTTTGCCATATGAAGAAAAGTATAAGCCGTTAATTTAGGAGTTTTCAGATATGAACCCTCTCTTGAGTTTCTTCCATAATATATCCTTGGTGAGATATTGTTATCGAATCGAATGATGTTTTCAAATGAGCCGGCAAAAAAATCTGATTTATCGATAGTTTCAGTTTTCGTATTATACCATAATTGTGATCCCCACTTCCCATTTAATATTAAATGATCGTAAGCATGCCCCATCTCGTGGGCTAAGCCTATAAGTGCAGGTTTCGGATTCATAATCGGAGCGTTTTTGCAAATATAGGCATTTGCGATGTAATAGCCAAGCGTGATGAATCCATGATGCGGCGATGTTGTTGTAAATATCTAATTACAAGCTCATTGCGGTCGAAAAATGTAGGGACGTTGCTTTGCAACGTTGGTCATGCTCGGCCGCGAATGTTGGATGGAAATTTTGCCCTGCGCACGGGAAACATCGCGAAGCGATGTTCCTACAACGGAGGTGGTAATTCCTCGCCAAATTTCAAAGCGGTCATTGCACCGGTGGATTTCTATTACAAAAAAATCCCGGGCGGGGTGTCCGGGATTTTAGGGGGAGAGGGTGGTGTGTGG
>JAIDUB010000071.1 GCA_029060405.1 Duncaniella sp.
TGAAAATTTACCCGATTCGTACTGAATCGGGTAAGGGAGATTATGTCGTTATTTTAAGTTTAAATGAAAGAGCCGTGATCAGAATATTAATTTTTCAAGCATATATACGCCCACACCGGCAAGATAACCGAGCAGAGCAAGCCAGCTGAAGTGCTTCATGTACCAGCCGAAGGATATCTTCTCGAGGCCCATGGCGATTACACCGGCAGCTGATCCGATGATAAGGATGCTGCCACCTACACCGGCGCAGTAGGAAAGGAGTTCCCAGAATGTACCATCGACCACAAAGTTGGCCGCGTAGACAGTCTCGGGATTCACCACAACTTCATACATACCCATTACACCGGCAACGAGGGGAACGTTGTCAACGATCGACGAAAGTACGCCAAGCACGGAGTCGATAAGATATACATTGTGGATCGACTCGTCGAGAGCAACAGCCATCATGCGGAGAACACCGGTTGACTGAAGCACTGCCACTGCCATGAGTATACCGAGGAAGAAGAGAATCGAAGGCATGTCGATACGTGATATTACACGGGGGATGCGATGCTCTTCAGCTTTCTCAAGCATGCGGTGGTTGTAGAAGATTTCAGTAAATACCCAGAGTGCACCGAGCACGAAGAGCATGCCCACGAAAGGAGGAAGATGGGTGATTGACTTGAAGATGGGCACGAAGATAAGACCGCCTACGCCGAGGTAGAACATGCGGTTGCGGTCGCGGGACGAGAACTGGCTCGTCACTTCGGGACCGGCAGCAATGGGCGCGAGTTGTCCGTTGAGCTTAAGCGATACTACAAAGATTGGGAGAACCATCGACACGATACTGGGAAGAAGCACATACTTGATAAGCGCCAGTGCGGTCACGTTGCCTTTGACCCAGAGCATGATGGTGGTGACGTCGCCAATAGGTGACCATGCACCGCCACTGTTGGCTGCTATCACGATGGATGCGGCATAAAGCCAGCGCTCGTGTTGATCCTGAACCAGCTTGCGCAGAAGCATGATCATTACGATAGTGGTGGTGAGGTTGTCGAGAATTGCCGACATGAAGAATGTGCAGAAAGCGATGATCCAAAGGAGCGAGCGCTTGTTGCGGGTGGTGATGCGATCGGTGATGATGCGGAAACCTCCGTGAACATCCACGAGCTCCACGATGGTCATGGCACCGATGAGGAAAAGAAGGGTCTGGGTAATGTCACCGAGATGCTCTATCACATCCACGTTAAGAATGTACTGAAGAGCCTGATAGCCGACTGATTTATCAGCAAGTTCGGGATTCTCGATAAGATACTTTTGGAAATGTTCGCCGGCGGCAGCGGGTACCAAAGTCTCGGCGCCGAAGGCGTAAAGAATCCATAGGAGCATACCGAGCAGAAGAGCCGACGCTGTCTTGTCGATCTTCAGTGGATGCTCAAGGGCTATGCAGAGATAGCCGATTACGAAAATAATGATTATTGTCGTAAGCATTTGTTAATGGGATTAGGGTGATTGAATTAAGGTTAATAAAATTTTGTGCAAATTTACTAAAATTTTGTCAACCTATCCCCTATCTCATCATCTTTTTGGGGTCATCTTCCCAAAATCTCAAAATTTTCCACGTATATTTCAGTTACCGTACGCTTGATAGTGTTTCGGTCTTCCCACGTGCGGTATCGCAATTTTCCTTCCACAAACAGGCGCGTCCCCTTCCTGATGTACTTTTCAGCAAACTCGGCCTGAGCATCCCACATGATTATATTATGCCACTCGGTACGTTCAGGAACTGTAGAACCGTCGGGACGGGTATATGCCCTGTCGGTTGTGGCAAGTGAAAATGATGCGATGGGACGGGTCTCGACATAACGTATCTCGGGATCGCGTCCTACATTTCCTATAAGGATGACTTTATTGTAACTCATGAGGACAAATTTACATTATTTTTTCAACCGGAGCAAACTTTTTTGACACTGCGGTTGTTATTACAACAGAATAACTATCTAAATAAGTAATTATGAAAATCAGAATGATTCTTGCCGGAGCAGCTGTAGCGTTGGGACTGACCATGGTGAGTTGTGAATCAGCGACCCGTCTTGCCAAAGATGTTGACGGAACATGGACCGGTGGTGTGGAGCGCATACCCGGCGATGCTCTCAATTCCGACGTATTCTCCACGTATACCTTTACATATAATGCCGATAATGCTCAGGCAGGCGGCGATATCGTGATCAATGCCACTCTCTCAGCCAATTATTCCGACAATGTGGTTATAGGTGATATCCCGTCAACCGTGGTGATGACCGTAGCAGGAACTTCTACCGTAAGCGGCACTTGGACCGCTGTCGACGATGATGAAATAGTGATCACTCTCAATCCCTCGACACTTAAGGTAAGCCTTGACCCCGATGCTCAATCACTTACCACCACCGTGCCCGGAATGACTTCGGAAGCTATCGATACCCTTAAGCCACAACTTCTTTCAATGATAAAAGACCGGATGGCTTATGATCTGAGAATCAAGTATTCCTCACCTATCCGCATGGACGATGTGAAGGTGAAAGATGGAAAGACACTCGCTTATGAAGTAAACGATGTTGACTATACTCTTACGGCCGAATAATTATTGATACAATCGAAATCTACATGAAGCATCCTGTCATCAATGGCGGGGTGCTTTAATTTTAGATTTATCAATGCCGTCGATATCGGCAAGCTTCACGGCCTGATTGTGGTCGGTGACATACAGCTGCTCGCGCGGCGAATATTCAGGCGACATCCACGATGCGGCAGGGTCGTAGACAGGGGTGGAAATTCCCGCCATATCAAGTGCCGTGTGAAAATATGAGCGGCTGCTCGATACGGGAAGATCGATATTATTGTGCATCGCGGCAATTTTATCAGGATGCATTTCAGCGAAATCTTTCGATGTCCATACCATAAACGGCACGCTCACCTGATTGATTGTAGGTAAAGGAGACGAATGGAGGAAATAGCGCGATCCGTTGTCAAACAGATCTTCGCCATGGTCACTCGTATAAATTAGTGAGGCAAGCGGAGCCGCGCTGTCGATCATCTCTATCGCACCGGCAAGAAATCTGTCAGTCGAAAGAATGCTGTTGTCATAAGCATTGATAAGTTTGTCGCGATAGAAAACCGACGCTTCTATATAGTCGGTCGGAACGAAAGCCTCGTCGACTTTGTCATATCTGTCGCGATAATTGAAGTGAGATCCGTAGCCGTGAAGCACGACAAGCTGACGGGGATTGTTTTCAGCCAACACTTCTTTAAGTGGCTCAAGCAGCCGATAGTCGGGTGAGATAGCTCCGAAACGCAGATTATCGCGTATAAATGAAGCCGTGTCAGCCTCAAGTCCGAAAAAGTCTATAAATGAATGATTACGGGACTGATTAGAGAAAAAAGCCGTATGGAATCCGGCTTCCTTGAACGCGGTAATAACTCCTTTTACAAAATAAAGAGAATCGTAGTCCACGGCCGAAATCTGCGATAGAAGCATGGGTACGCTCTTGTGCGTGGTGTTGGATTCACTCAAGGCATTTCTTGACATGAAAAGTCCGTCGATTTCCGACAGGCGAGGATTCGTCTCACGCTCATATCCGCAAAGCTGCCACTGTGACGATCGCGACGTCTCCCCTATCACCATCACCACTATCTGACGGGCACTGATAGTATCGGGCGCGGAAGCATTGAAAGTATAATCGGCCGAAGTATTGTGATAGTTCTGAATCTTAACACTGCGATCGACGGCAAGGTATACATTATACAACACATTCACAGGATATAGATCGCAATTCACCTTATACCCCTTTACCGTCGTCATTGCCAGCATCATGGAAATCATACCCGCTGCGGTAACGCTCCACGCAACCGGACGGTTCTTGCGGAGAAACTCCATGCTGATGCGATATTTCCTGACTATCGCCACGATGCCCGATATAAGCAATGTAAGATACAATAAAGCTACGACTATGAGTATAGGCCACATATTGGCCAGCAGTTCAGTAGCCTCGCCCGAATTGGTAGTGACGAGATTAAGAAACATATCTACGGCGATAATGCTTCGGCCATACAGATACAGCAGCACGACCTGAAACGCCGCAAAAAATATCAGCGGGAACATTAACCATACCGTACGTCCTATTTTGGGAGAAACTGAGGCGAGCAGCCACACGACACCGAGGATTGCCAATGAATTGGCTACCGCCGCAAAGAAAGCATAATGCTCGGTAAATGAGAGAATGAATGCCGGTATGCAGCATCCGAAGATTAACAGATAATATAGACCTTCGAGAGAAAAAATCTTGGAAAATAGTTTTCTGATCATTATGCAAACTGCTAAAATACTTCGTTAAGCTGGAACGCCACACCCATCTCACCGCGGCCGAAGCCGAGGTCAAGACATATGTTGGAGCGCTGCCGGAGTTCAAAACGAAGTCCGACACCAAGCGTTGGAAGCAGATTCTTATATTGTACCTGAGAAAAATCGTGAAAAACAGTTCCGGCTCCCACCCATGTGACGAAACCGAAACGCCGCCACACATGCTGGCGCAATTCAGCCATAATATTCATCTCATTGCGGTCACGGTAGCGGCCCTCATAATATCCGCGGAATCCCATGTGTCCGCCCAGCTGAGGCATCATGCTCCACAGTGCGGTACCGAGAGTAAATGCGCCATGGAAATGAGTGGCTATCACCCCTCCGCGCCATAATGGATGATAATAGTTGGTCTCTATTTCGGTGATATTGAAATTGGCGCTCCGATGACCGAAAATATCGGGATAGAAACGGTTTACTACTTCCACAAACACTCCTTTGTAGGCCGAATTGAGATTGTCGCGTGTGTCATAGGAAATCACAAAGCCCGCGCCTAAGCTCATGGTTGTCATTGCCTGACCGTGCCATAAGGATATATCGCGTATCTTCATGGCATGGGTATAATTGAAATGCAATGTAGGACCTACGTAAATACTGTGAACCGTGTGAAACTGATAGTCGGAATTAAGCGAGTAGCTGATTCGCTGATACTTGGTGCGTATGTTGTCATTGCGTTCCTCGTCAAATCCTATGCCCCAGTAAGAAGGGGTGAAAAATGATATGCGCGAAGCGTAATTAAGCCGTCGCGTATCATGTGGCGTGACGTGGGTTCCCTCAATTCCTATCATATAGTATCCCCCTGTCGACACCTGCCCCGGGAATGATATATAAGAATTCATCAGGGTAGTATCGGAAGGATCGGTCGTATAGGCTCCTGTAAGCAGAAGACCGAGGTTAAATTTTGTATCCACCGAATAGCTCGGACCCACGAAGAAGTTGTATTTAGGCTTTTCTGTAATCTTTGTCGTGTCAGGACTCATCACGAAATCATAGAGCCTGACAAATATGTTCCGGCTTTTGGCAGAATCAGGGTGCTCTGATGGATTAGCCGAAAAACCGCTGACGGATACACCAAGCATCAGAACGAAAAAGATCATTCTAATTCTAAAAATTAACATGATATTTGATGCATGTGCCATATTCATCATGCAAAGGTACGCCATTTTTAAATTATAAATTGTACAAAATGGCTTATTTTTTATGCCGATTAGCCAATAAGGCGGATTTTTGCAATACAAAGCTATGAAAGTTCACTTTTTTTACCGAATTTTGCGTTGTAAAAAAAGATTGTTATTTACATATGAAACTAAAATCGGTTATTTTAAGCGCTGTTTTCGGTGGGATAACTTTTTCAGCCAACTGTCAGGCTGTCGATCCGATAAAATACGGTAACATGAATTCATGGGTCACCAGAAATCTTCACGAGAGTGCGGTAATAGGTGGTAATGACAAGACTTTATATGAAATCGGTCCTAACACGACTATCGAAGGAAACAAGGCATATGTCAATCTTGACGGTTCGCCATGGGCCACGAGTAACGTATACGCGAAAGTTTCAGGTGTAACCAAGACTTCCAATGCCATCTACCCTTTCGACCGAGGCAACGGTAACAGAGCTGCCCGGCTCGCCACGCAGATCGAACGTGTCAAGGTACTCGGGCTTATCAATATGGATGTGATGGTAGCCGGCTCTATGTTTTTAGGTAAAATGTTTGAGCCTGTTACTTCCACCAAAAATCCTTATTCCAAAATGGAAATGGGCGTTCCGTATGCGAAGCGTCCGTCAGCGGTAGTGTTTGACTACAAAGTGGATATGCCTGATGTGAACACAAGGGTGAAGTCTACCGGTTTCGGCAGCAAGAAAACCATCCCGGGTCATGATAACGCCGTCGTGTTCATGTTTCTCCAGCGCAGATGGGAAGATGCCGACGGAAATTTACATGCCAAGCGCGTGGGTACAGCTGGTCGCCTCTTCACTAAAGGCAGCGACTGGGTCAACGGCTACCGCCTCCCCGTGATGTACGGTGATATAAGCAACTCCCCGGTATTCGCTCCATATATGGCGTTGCGCAACGGCAATAACGCCTATTATGCTAAAAACTCAAAGGGCAAGATGGTGCCCGTTATCGAGGAAGGATGGGATGACGCGTCGGCCACTCCCACTCATCTTGTCCTTATGTTCTCGGCAGGTAGCGGCGAACCCTTTGTGGGTACTGAAGGGCTCACACTGTATATTGATAACGTAGGTCTGGCTCGTTGATATGTTTGAGTTCCGGCAGTTTACGGTCGATGACTCCCGCTGTGACATGAAAGTAGGCACGGACAGCGTGCTGCTGGGTTCGTGGGTCAGACTTGCCAACCCTTCCCGCGTGCTTGATGCGGGAAGCGGATGCGGTCTTCTCGCTTTAATGATTGCTCAAAGGGCGCCCGAGGCGACTGTCGATGCTGTAGAGTTAAGCGGCGATGCCTGCAGCGATGCTTTAAAAAACATATCAAAATCTCGATATCACAGCAGGATAAGTGTAATCAATGCTGATATCACCGCTTGTGATTTCGCGTCAGGCTACGATCTTATTATTTCCAATCCGCCATTTTTCACCGAAGCTCTGCATTCGCCGTCGGCAGGCAGAGCGGTTTCACGGCACGAGGGTGTTTTTGGTGTGGAATGGCTTGTTAACAATGCCGGCAGGTTGCTTAATCCGCTCGGTAGCCTTGCATTTATCGCGCCATCAGCGCGCGATAGTGAAATAGAGTATATGATGGAGCTGTCACGATTGAATCTTTTGCGCAGATGCTCCGTAATACCCGTGGAAGGTCGACCCGCCAAACGAACATTATGGCAGGTATCTCCTCAAAGACTTTATCCTGCTGAAATATCTTCAATAACTATAAGACAGGCTGATCAAAACCTTACAGCCGAATACAAAAATATAACTTCAGAATTTTACCTATGAATACCGACATGGTTCCGGGTTCTTCCCTGTTGAGAGTAAGTACAGTTAAAGCAATCATGATATTGCTGGTGACCTGTCTTATATTCATGATGATCATAGGTGCGGTAATGCATCTTATTCCCATGCCTCTCACTACGCGGACAATGCGGGTTTTGGCAGTGGTGCAGGATATGTTTATGTTCATTCTTCCGGCGGCAGTTACAGCGGTGATCGTATCTCCATATCCCGGGAGATTGCTCGATGTCGACCGCCGGCCATCGGTAAGTTGGGCTCTGATGGGCATTCTTGCTTTGCTCACTGCCATCCCGGCCATGAATTGGCTCGTGGAGTGGAATGAACACATCAGTCTGCCTGAAGTGCTTTCGGGACTGGAAGCGAAAATGAAAACTTATGAAGCAACCGCACAGGATTCGGTAAAAATTCTTATGGGCGGTACCTCCACGGCTGATCTCATCATGGGTATTCTCATTATAGGTATTTTCGCCGGAGTAAGTGAAGAATTATTTTTTCGCGGTGCATTGCTCGGGTGCATGATCCATTCACGTATGAACAAACATTTGGCCATATGGATTACGGCCATTGTATTCAGCCTCTTCCATTTGCAGTTTTACGGGTTCTTCCCGCGGGTGCTACTTGGCGCTTACTTCGGATATATCGTGTGGTGGACAGGCTCAGTGTGGGTATCGGCAATAATTCACGCATTCAACAATTCGGTAATCGTAGCCGCCGAGTGGATGTCGCGGGCTGGATTTATTGATTATGACATAAATCACACAGATTCTTCAAGCATAGCTTTAATTATTGGCTCCATAATACTGACCGGCGGAATTTTGCGCGCAGCCATGAAACATCTTGGTAAAAAAGAAGAAACCGGCCGTGCTGACTGACAGCGACGACCGGTATCTCCGGTATAGCTATGTATAACTTTTATTGTCAATGAGTAGCCTCAGCCTCGGGGGCGATAAGCTTGTAACCTTTTCCGTGGATATTTATGATCTCGATAGACGGATCGTCCTTCAGATGCTTGCGTAGCTTGGTGATGTATACGTCCATCGAACGGGCATTGAAGTAATTATCGTCAATCCATATGGTCTTGAGGGCGAAATTACGTTCAAGGATTTCGTTGACATGAGCACACAGAAGATTGAGCAGCTCGCTTTCCTTGGTAGTAAGTTTGGTAACTTTATCGTCAATCATCAGCACCTGCTTCTGAGTGTCGAAAGTAAACTTGCCAATCTTGTACATGGTGATTTCCTTACCCTTCTTACCCTTTACGCGGCGAAGGATAGCCTCGATACGGAACACGAGTTCTTCCATCGAGAAAGGTTTGGTAATATAGTCGTCGGCACCGATCTTGAAACCTTCGAGAATATCTTCTTTAAGCGACTTGGCTGTAAGGAAGATAATAGGAATCTCGGAGTTGACGGTACGAATTTCCTGAGCAAGTGCGAATCCGTCCTTTTTAGGCATCATCACATCAAGCACACACAGATCGTATTTGCCTTTGAGCAGGGCTTTATAGCCGCTGTCACCGTCAGCGAAGAGGTCGGCGTTGAAACCTTTGGCCTGCAGATACTCACGCAGCAGCATTCCTAAGTTTTCGTCGTCCTCACATAATAATATGCGCAAACGTTCTTCCATAATTTCTAATTTTTAGTTATTGGTAATAATATTGTAAATTTCGTTCCTACATTATATTCGCTCTCCACAGATATATCACCGCCGAGTTCGGTAACCATTTTCTTGACGTAGGCCAGTCCGAGACCGAATCCTTTTACATCGTGAAGATTTCCGGTCGACACGCGGTAGAATTTCTCGAAGATACGCTTCTGATCCTCGCGCTTTATGCCTATACCATTGTCGGTCACTGATATGGAGATACCTTCCTTACCGCGGTAAGTGACATTGCGCGTGGCGATATCGAGACGGAGCGAAGTATCCTCGCGACGATATTTAACGGCATTGTCGAGAAGGTTGAATATTACATTTGTGAAGTGCATCTCATCAACCCTTATGTCGGCATCCTCGGCATCAAGATCTGCTTCGATTTTACCGCCATATTTCTCCACTTTAAGCTTGAAGGTGTTGGCGATGTTGGCGATAAGTATGTTGGCATCGACATCGGTGAGTTTCAATGTCGCTTTCTGACGGTCAAACATCGACATCTGAAGCACTTTCTCTACTTGGAATCGCAGGCGCTTTGTCTCATCGTTGATAACCGTGGATATGTGGCTCAGCATCGTGGGAGATTTTAGCACGGCATTATCGTTGAGCATCTGCGCGGCAAGCGATATGGTGGATATGGGTGTCTTGAATTCGTGGGTCATGTTGTTGATGAAGTCGTTTTTCATCTCGGTCAACTTCTTCTGGCGGAATGCAAGTATAATAGTGCAAAGGAATGTAACCAGAAGAATGAATGTGAATATGAACGACGGTATCATGAACCTCACGGAGTCAAATATATAATCGGCCTTGGTGGGGAAGAACACCTTCAGGTAGTGCATCTTGTTTTTGGGATCATTCGGGAACAGCGTCTGGGTAAACATATTGTCATAACCCTTCTGCTCGGGCTGAAATCCCGAAGTCTTATACACCGGAGCCCCCGCCCTGTTGACCACTGCGAACTCAAACGGCCTGTCAAGTCCGTTATTCTCAAGCTCCGACTTCATATAGTCTGACACAAGTGCCGAATCGGCGCGCTCGTATATCGGACGACTGCTCGACTGATTCAATATATTCAGAATAACTTCGTCAAGCAGCCCCTTCTGATAGAGATACTGTCCGCGGATAAGGTCGCGATACGACATGTA
>JAIDUB010000072.1 GCA_029060405.1 Duncaniella sp.
GTTGACTCCTGCAAATGGAATCGACCCTAATTTTTTATCCGCTCAAAAATTTTTATCGGACAGCAATAATTGAAAAACAAAAGTGTATTTGGAGTGTCGTCTTATTATTTCAGCTTGTCGGCGAGATTGGCTGCCGCTCCGGCTATGGAGTCGAGTGCCGACGCTGCTCCCTGACGCACTTTGTCAATCACGGGAGCGGCTTTCTCCTTGAGGTTATCCACCTGATCGGAGATTGCTGACTGAACCGATGCCGCCTTGTCGGCAAGCGTAGCCTGCACGTCTTTGGCCTTGTCGGCTAATGTTGACTGTACTTCCTCGGCTTTTTCAGCGAGGGCTTCTTTGTCGGCCTGAAGTTCGGCCTTTGCGGCTACTTCACCGGCTTGAGCCGATACTTGTGCGGCTTCTTTCGAGAGGTCGGCTGCGCCTTTGGCTACAGCAGCGGGATCGATTACGTTCATAGTCTGTAAGTTTTTATTTCTGTTCTTATGACATTATAACGCCGCTCCCGCTCCATTTGTTCACCCGGGCTTTCAGATTCTCTCCAGCACGGTTTCCACAAGGTCGCGCACGGCGTTCTTGTAATTGGGAGTCGCTTCGTGAGCCATGCGGTTGGCTATGATGGAGCACACGGTCATGCAGCGGTGTCCCATCAGGCGCCCGAGACCCTGCAGGGGTGCCGATTCCATCTCGTAGTTAGTGATGGGGCGACCGTGATATCTGAACTGCTCGATGCGCGAGTTGAGGTCGGGGTTGGCGAGGGCGAGGCGCAACTCGCGACCCTGCGGGCCATAGAAACCCACTGCCGATATTGTACAGCCGCGCACCATATCGTCGCGTCCTATCTGCGCCACGAGTTCCTCATCGGCCTTCACGAAATATGGTTTGGCCCACAGCGGATTCCAGCCCACGGCGTCGCAGAAGGCACGCTCCATGTCGAGATCGGCCACGTCATTGCGTCCGGCATAATAGTTAAGCACGCCGTCGAAACCAACGGAGTATTCGGCTATAACGGGAGTGCCGAGGATGAGCTCGGGCTGAAGTGCGCCCGAAGTGCCTATGCGCACCATCGTCAGGCGGCGCTTTTCATCCTTGATCTCGCGGGTCAAGAAGTCGATGTTGGCCAATGCGTCGAGCTCATTGATTACTATATCGATATTATCGGGGCCTATACCGTGGCTCAGACACATGATCGGTTTTCCTTTATAGGTACCGCCAATGGTGTGGAACTCGCGCGACTGAACCTCAAATGTGCGCGTGTCGAAAAACGACGCAACCATATCCACACGTCCCGGGTCTCCAACGAGGATTATGCGGTCGGTGAGCTGATCGGGGCGCAGATGGAGGTGAAACACTGACCCGTCGGGGTTGATGATGAGTTCTGATGGGGCTATGATCTTGTTTTCCATGATGTAGGGATTTGTAGGGATTGATGATTTTATAACAATTTTCCCGGAGGGTTGGTTTAGGGTTCGATCCATTCAAGAGCGGGCATCTGCCAGCCTGCGTCGGGTCGCGATATGAGGTACTGCCCCTGCATGTCGAGCGGCGATGGGATATTGTTGGAATAAATCTGCCCGGTGCCGAGTCCCTGACACATCTTCGGGCCGGGAAGCGAGGCTGTGAATCGGGCTATGGCGTTGAGTCCCACGTTTGATTCGAGAGCCGAGGTAAACCACCATCCCGCGCCGGTCGCCTCGGCGGCGGCGATCCACTCCTTTGAGCCTGAGAAACCGCCGCAGAGCGTGGGCTTAAGTATTATGTAAGCCGGGCGAAGCGCTTCAAGCAGGTCGCGCTTTTCAGCCGGGGCGTTTATTCCTATAAGTTCTTCGTCGAGCGCGACCGGAATCGGCGAGAAGCGTATCACCTCGCTCATCAGCTCATATTGCCGCTGTGGCACGGGCTGCTCTATAGAGTGGATGCGGTGCCGGGCATAGCCTTCGATGCGCTCCATTGCCTCGTCGAGGGAGTGGAATGCACCGTTGGCATCAAGGCGTATAATGGCCGAGGGGTTTATGCGGCGTATGTATCGCAATATCTCTCCTTCCTCGTCGGCCGACAGGCGCCCTACCTTAATCTTTATGACCTCAAACTGCCTCGCTTTCCGCTCTATTGCATGAATCGTGGCGTCAAACGTGTCGATCCATATAAGGCCGTTGATGGGAATGCTGAGCCTTGCCGAGGTAAAAGGCTCGTGGCGGCCGCCGCTCTCCATATCGGCGCGGGCTGACTCCATAGCCATGCGCAGCGAGCTGAACGAGGTGATATCGGGCAACGGTTCGCCGTGATTTACAGCATGACACAAGGCATGTAGCGTGGGAAGGAAGTCGGGGCCGTCCTCAGCCGAAAGACCGCGGAACAAACCCGCCTCGCCCCAACCGGCGCGTGAGAAATCCTCGTCGCCGTCAGGTGCAAGGCACAGGAAATATGTATCCTTGTGGCGCATGCTCTCGCGCGAGGTCTGCGCAAGGAAATTGAAATCGAGGCGATATGTGGCGTATCGGGCGCGCATCGTCAGGGAAATTTCGGGAATTGGTCAAAGTCAGGATCGCGCTTCTCGAGGAAAGCCTTGCGACCCTCCTGAGCCTCATCCATGAGGTAAAACATGAGCGTGGCGTCGCCGGCCAGCTCCATCAGGCCATGCTGGCCGTCGAGTTCGGCGTTGAGGGCGCGCTTTATCATGCGTATGGCCATGGGGCTGCGCTTCAGTATGGTCTCGCACCACTCCACCGTCTCATCCTCAAGTCGGTCAAAGGGTACCACTTTGTTGATCATACCCATCCGCTCAGCCTCCTCGGCCGTGTACCAGCGGCTGAGAAACCATATCTCGCGGGCCTTTTTCTGCCCCACGCAGCGGGCAAGATACGACGAGCCGAATCCGCCGTCGAAGCTGCCCACACGGGGACCGGCCTGACCGAACATGGCATTTTCGGACGCGATCGTAAGATCACATATGACCTGAAGCACATTTCCGCCACCTATGCTCCAGCCGTTTACCATCGCTATCACGGGTTTCGGAAGCGAACGGATAGCCTTGTGGAGATCGAGCACATTGAGGCGCGGCACGCCGTTATCGTCGATATATCCGCCCGAACCTTTCACATTCTGGTCGCCTCCCGAGCAGAAAGCCTTGTCGCCGGCGCCGGTGAGTATCACCACACCTATCTCGGGCGACTCGCGGCAGTAGGCCACAGCGTCGAGCATCTCGAAATTGGTCTGCGGACGGAAAGCATTATACACCTGCGGGCGATTGATGGTAATTTTGGCTATGCGCCCATATTTCTGAAAAAGGATATCAGTATATTCCTTTATGGTGGTCCATTCTCTCATGTAGGGTAAGGATTACAGTTGAAACGAAAAAAGAATTGTCAACGCTAATTTCGCAAAAATCTCCCACCCGTGCAAATAAATCGCCTACAATTCCGGTAAGATTACCCATGAAAAGCCGCGGTTGAACAACAGCCATCCATTTGTACAACCACTCCGTGGTTGGCATGCATGAGATTGATATTACCCCGGGTGGCGAGCACCCGGGGTTAACCTTGTCAGAGCTACTCCGTGGCTTACATCCCCCTCTCGCGGGAGCGTCCGGCAAAGCATAAGGGTAATTTCGTAGGGGTCAACCGCCTCAAATTCAGGGCTGGAAGCCCGTCGTTGTACATAACCGCGGGTGAAGCCCGCGGATTGGCACTCCTGAGCACTTGAGCTGCGGAGCTGCGATGTTGTTTGAGCCGCCCATACGACATCGCAGCTCCGCAGCTCCCGATGAGGTATGCATTCGTTCTGCTCTCCACGGGCTTGCACCCGTGGTTATCCACAACCTCGTGCCTTCGGCACTCATCCAGCCGCCCCAGCTGATCACCATCAGGCGCCGTGGTCGCGCACCATTCTTCGTGTAGCGAAGCGGCAAGCCGATTACGCCGCCGGACGCTCCCAAGTGAGCGTCCCTACATGATTGATTTTTAAATGGTTGTGGAACACCCCGGAGGGTAGACATCTGGTTAACCCCGGGTGCGTTCTGCCAGTAGGGACGCTCACTCGGGAGCGTCCGGCAGAGCAAAAAAGTAATTTCAAAAAAATCACCTCGCCATAATCGCGTCAGGCAGAGCAAAAAGGGTAATTTTCATCGCCGTTGTCGCGCACCGCTCACCGCCGGACGCGATAAATCGCGTCCCTACTGGGCTTATTATCAAATGATTATAATCGTGCAGAACGCCGCAGGGCATGGGGGATGGCCTGCGGCGTTAATATCGGTAAGGCGGGATGATTATTCCTGATTTTCCTCGGGATTGGTATACCAGCGGGAGTACATGAGATAGTTGCGGGCGATCTTGGTGTTGAGCTCGCGGGAGGTCTCGGGGTCAACCATCTTGATAAACTTGGCGGGAGCGCCGCCCCACAGTTCGTTGGGGCCTATCTTGGTGCGCGAGAGCACTACGGCTCCGGCTGCCACGAGGGCGCCTTCGCCCACCTCGGCATCGTCCATCACCACGGCGCCCATGCCTATGAGTGCGAAATCATGTATCTTCGCTCCGTGGATGGTTACGTTGTGGCCTATCGAAACGTCGTTGCCTATCTCGATGGTGGATTTCTGATAGAGTGTGTGGAGAACCGAACCGTCCTGAATGTTGACGCGGTCGCCGATGCGTATGGAATTGACATCGCCGCGAAGCACGGCGTTGAACCACACCGAGCAGCCGCTGCCTATCACGGTGTCGCCTATCACGGTGGCATTGGGCGCGAGGAACGTATCCTCGCCTATTACGGGCGTAAAGCCTCTTACGGGTATTATGAGTGCCATTTTTTATTCAAGGATTAAGAGCGATTTCGTAGCCTCACGCAGCCATGCGCGTTCTTTGTCGTCGAGAGCGGGGCTGAGGCGGTCGAAGACCATTGAGTGGTAGTTGTCGACCCACTGTATCTCATCGTCGGTCATGCTTTCGAGCTCGAACAGCGAGCGGTCAAACGGGCAGAGTGTCACCGTCTCAAACGCATAGAAACTACCGTGCTCGGTAGTCATGTCCTCGACCGTAAGCACGAGGTTCTCGCAGCGAATGCCGTAGCGTCCTGAAAGATAGAGACCGGGCTCGTTGGACGTGAGCATACCGGGCATCAGGGGTGCGTGGGTGTCGTTGAGGCGGATGCTTTGCGGGCCTTCGTGAACGTTGAGGAAGAAGCCTACGCCGTGGCCTGTACCGTGGAGGTAGCTTTTACCTTCTTTCCAGAGCGGCATGCGGGCAAGAGCGTCGAGCTGCGCGCCGCGGGTGCCTTCGGGGAAGATTGCGGTGGCAATGGCGATGTGGCCTTTCATCACGAGGGTGAAATCGTGGCGCATATCGTCGGTTGGTTCGCCTATCGCGATGGTTCGGGTAAGGTCAGTTGTGCCGTCGAGATAATTGGCGCCCGAGTCTATGAGCAGAAGCGATCCGCGACGCACCGTAGCGGCAGTGTCACGCGAGGGCTCGTAGTGCACGATGGCACCGTTGGGTCCATATCCTGCTATCGTGCCGAAACTGAGGTCGAAAAAGCCCTCACCCTTACGGCGCTCTTCAAGCAGTATGTCGGCCACGTCAGTCTCGGTAAATTCCTTACCTTGAGCAACGAGATCCTCGATGCGCATGAGCGAGCGCACCATAGCCACTCCGTCGCGCACCATGGCGCGGTGAATACCACCGATCTGCACATGATTTTTTACAGCTTTGAGAAGGGCTACAGGCGATGAGCCGTCAACGGCATTTCCGGCAAGCGATGTAGCGACGGCGGTAGCCGTGCGGGCGGTGTCGACAAGCACCTTGCTCCCGGCTGGAAGTGCGGTCAGGAATGCCGCTACATCCTGATAGGGCTTTACGGTTACGCCACATTCCTTGAGCGCCTTTTCAACATCAGGTGAAATCTTGGCAGCGTCTACAAACAGCACCGATGATTCGGGCGACAGGTAGAGAAATGAGGTGGCTACGGGATTGCAGGGAACGTCGGACGAGCGGATGTTGAGAATCCATGCGATTTCGTCGAGCGCGGATATGAAAGCCGCTTCGGCACCCTGTGTCCGGGCCTCGGCCAGCACGCGGGCAATCTTTGACGAGGCGTCCTCGCCGGCTATCTCTACGGGGTGCATGAAAACCGGGGCATCGGGCAGAGCGGGACGGTCAGTCCACACGCGGTCAACGAAGTCAAATACCGTGACGAGATTAAGCCCGGCACGATCAAGCTCGGCTCTGAGCTCGGCCACGGCATCGATGGAAATCAGGTTTCCGTCGATAGCCACAGTGTCGCCCTTGGAAAGCGTATCGATAAGATAGCTGTTGACGGTGGGCGTGGCGGGCAGCCCCTCCTTCATGAGTTCGATACCGGTGCCTTCGAGCTGCTCGGCGGCCTGAAGGAAATAGCGGGAATCAGTCCACAGCAGAGCCTTGCCGAGTGTCACCACCATAGTGGCGGCAGAGCCGGTGAAGCCGCTGAAATAACGCACTACCTGCCAGTGCGACGATATATATTCGCTCAGGTGCGGGTCAGTGCGGGGAATGATTACCGCATTGACTCCTGATTCGGCCATAATGGCGCGGAGCGAGTCGATACGCGACCTTACGGCCGCGGGGTCAGTATGGTTAGCCATGAGAATACTTAGGAAATTTTTTATACGAGTTCCATACCCTTGAGGATGGCGTTGCGGTTCATGGGCAGCAGATGGTGGTGACGCTCGGGAAGAGTTTTCTTCAGTCCCTTCATCACAGCCTCTACCTCCACGAGTCCGCGGGTCTTGAGCAGGGCGCCGAGAAGCACCATGTTGTAAGCCTTGGAGCTTTCCATCTCAAGAGTGGCCTCCATCGCCGGCACGGCCACGACGTTGATATCGGTGCGCGTGGGAGCATGATGGATGCTGTAGGGGTCATAGATGAGAGTGCCGCCGGGCTTAACCTTCGGTTCAAATTTGTCGAGACTCTGCTGGTTGAGAATCACGGCGGTGTCATATTTGTTTAGCACGGGCGAACTGATGGCCTCGTCGCTGAGTATCACTGTTACGTTGGCCGTACCGCCGCGCTGTTCGGGTCCGTAGGAAGGCATCCAAGTGACTTCGAGATCCTGCATCAGACCGGCGTAAGCCAGAATCTTGCCCATCGAGAGGACACCCTGTCCTCCGAAACCTGCTATGATGATTTCTTCTTTCATTCTACTGTGTTTTTAAGATCACCAAGGGGATATTTTTCGGTCATGTGCTGAGCCATCCATTCGTTGGCTTTGGCGGGGGTCATCTTCCAGCCCGACGAGCAAGTGGCCACGATTTCCACCACCGAAGTGCCGCGATGAGCCAGCGCGTTCTCAAAGGCCTGACGTATCGCTTTCTTGGCCTTCTTCACGGCTGCGGGAGTGTGCACGGCCTGACGGGTTACGTAGCATGTACCGTCGAGCATGGCAAGAATATCGGAAATCTTTATGGGATATCCGTTGAGATCCACGCGGCGTCCGTAGGGAGTGGTAGCGGTCTTCATGCCCTCGAGTGTCGTGGGGGCCATCTGTCCGCCGGTCATGCCGTAAATGGCATTGTTGATAAAGATAATGGCGATATTCTCGCCGCGGTTGGCGGCATGGATCGACTCGGCCGTACCTATGGCTGCGAAGTCGCCGTCGCCCTGATATGTGAATACCAGACGGTCAGGATTCAGACGGTTCACAGCGGTGGCAATGGCGGGAGCGCGGCCGTGGGCGGCCTCGATCCAGTCCACGTCGATATAATTGTAGGCCATCACGGCGCAGCCCACCGGGGCGATGCCTATGGTCTTGTCCTCTACGCCCATTTCCTCGATTACCTGTGCGATGATCTTGTGTACGACGCCGTGGGAGCAGCCTGGGCAGTAGTGCATTGTATTGTCGTTGAGCAGCCGGGGCTTGGCTGCAACGATATTTTCAGGTTTCTTTATGTAGTCGCGTGTCATGGCTCGGGAGTGAAATAGTTGTAGAATGAGTCGATCACTTCCTGCGGGTCGGGGACGATACCGCCGGTGCGGCCGAAGTGGTAGACGGGAGTAACATTTTTAGAGGCAAGCATCACGTCCTCGATCATCTGTCCGGCATTAAGCTCGGCCACGATGATGCCCTTGACTTTCGATGCGAGACGCTCCACAGCGTCGGAGGGGAAGGGCCAGAGGGTAATGGGGCGGAGCAAACCCACCTTTACGCCCTCCTTGCGAAGTTCCTCGATGGCCTTGAGGCAGATGCGGGCCACCGAGCCGAATGCCATGATAAGGTATTCGCAGTCGTCGGTATAATATTCCTGATACCGCACCTCGTTTTCAGAGATAATGCGGTATTTTTCCTGAAGGTCGTCGTTGTGCTTCTCCATCAATACGGGGTCAAGCTCGAGCGTGGTGAGTACGTTGGGCTTGCGTGTGGCAGGCTTGCCGGTCACGGCCCACGGGCACTGCTCGGCGATCTGCTCGGCGGTGCGGCGCGGACGGTAGGGCGGCAGAACCACTTTCTCCATCATCTGACCCACTACGCCGTCGGCCAGCATCATTACCGGATTGCGGTACTTGAAGGCCAGATCAAAGCCCAGCCCTACGAAGTCGGCCATCTCCTGCACCGTGGCGGGAGCGAGCACTATCAGGCGGTAGTCGCCGTGGCCACCGCCCTTGGTGGCCTGAAAATAGTCGGCCTGCGAGGGCTGGATGGTGCCGAGGCCGGGGCCGCCGCGCATGCAGTTGATGATGAGCGCGGGCAACTCGCCTGCGGCCACATAGGATATGCCTTCCATTTTGAGGCTTATGCCGGGAGATGACGAGGATGTCATGACGGCTTTACCTGTGGAGGCGCCGCCATATACCATGTTGATAGCCGCCACCTCGCTCTCGGCCTGAAGCACGACCATGCCGGTGGTGTCCCACGGCATAAGTTCTTCAAGCGTCTCGAGAATTTCGCTCTGAGGCGTGATGGGGTAGCCGAAGTAGCCGTCGACGCCGTAGCGTATCGCGGCGTGGGCAACTGCTTCATTGCCTTTCATCAATCGGATTTCTTCTTCCATTGACTTATATTTTAATGCGTTAATACTCGTTAGGGAATGTGGTGAATGTGATTAGCTCAACGCTCCACGAGGCGGTATACGGTTATGCAGCCGTCGGGGCACACTTCGGCGCATGCCGCGCAGCCTATACACTTCTCAGGATCGTGGTCGTAAGCGAAATTATAACCGCGGTTATTGACTTCGCGGGTCTGGAGAGCCAAGACTCCGCAGGGGCAAGCCACCACGCAGAGGTCGCAGCCCTTGCAGCGCTCGCGGTCTATTTCAACAGCTCCTAAAACTTTTGCCATAATAAGAAAGTTTTTGAATGATATAATTTTCTCAAAAATAGCAAAAAAATAGCAATTATCCACCATCACGGCAGATATTTTTAAAGTTTTTTATTACCTCGCTATCGGGAAGGAGTAGACCGTGACTGGAAGATTGGAATTATTGATGTGAACATCAACGGCTTCCACGTCGTCGCGAAGGAGAAGCGGCGAGATGTCAAACGATGCATAGTAGGCGCGCATGAATGTATTGACCTCGCGGGGCAGCTCGTGGCAGAGATAGAGCTGCGGGCGCGACGTGCCTACGGTGGATTGGTCGGCAAGAAGCGCGAAGCGACGCGGCGACTTGTCGTAGGGCAAGCGGCAATAGATGTTGATATATTCTCCCGAGCGCCATGCAGTCAGCAGATATACCGGATCAGCATCCCATCCGGCGAGAGCCGCATCGTCGGCAGCCACGACAGCCGAAGATGTGATGGTGCTTAATGTAAGTAATCTTACCGGTCCGGAAGTATACGGGTCGCCGCTTTGCGGGACGTAGGCGATATATACCCTCGCCTGAGGTTGAAGATTGTCGTTGATTTCCACTTCACCCTGAGCGATGAGTGTAATGAGCGGCGAATCGCCGTCAATGCGGAATTCAAATGTAGCGTGCCCGTCGATATTGCCGGTGAATGTCGCTATGGTCCATGCGGCATCAAGATTGTTGGGATCGCCCGGCTCGTTGTCGCGGCAAGCGGTCGCCGTGAAGAGCAGAACGAGCGAAAGCAGAAACAGGAGGGTGTGTCTCATGATACTATGCGGCCGTCGGCCATGCGGATGACACGTTGCGACTCATCGGCAAGCCCTTCGTCATGAGTCACGATGATGAATGTGGTGCCTGTGGTATCGCGAAGGTTGAAGAAAAGGTCGTAAAGTTCGCGACGGTTGCGGGAGTCGAGGCTGCCCGAAGGCTCGTCGGCAAGAATCACGCGCGGACTGTTGATGAGCGCGCGGGCTACCGCCGCCCGCTGGCATTCGCCGCCCGACAGAGCGTTGGGACGGTGGTGGAGACGGTCGCGCAATCCGAGCGATGACAGCAGCGCCGCCGCGCTTTCCATGGCTTTATGATGACTCCGGCCGGCTATCATGGCCGGCAGAGCCACATTTTCCTGAATGGTAAATTCCGGCAGCAGCTGATGGAACTGGAATACGAAGCCGATATTAAGATTGCGGAACGAGGCGAGACGGCGCTCGTTGAGCGTGGTCAGGTCAGTGCCGTCAAATATGATTTTTCCTGATGTGGGAGCGAGTATCGTGCCTATGATCTGCAGCAGCGTGGTTTTTCCCGCGCCGCTGGGGCCGACGATGGTGACAACCTCGCCACCGTCGATGGCGAGGTTGACATCATCGAGCACGCTGAGCGTGGCGTAGGTCTTGGATATGCCCTCAAGCTCGATCATATGGAGAGACGGCGGAGTGTCTCGAGAAGCTCGCGGTTGATGGGCTTATCGTTTTTGATTGCCTTAGAGAAAGGCACATAGGTGATTTCATCGTTGCGCACGCCTATCATCACATTGCGCTGATCCTCGATGAGAGCGTCGATAGCGGCTGCGCCCATGCGCGATGCAAGGATACGGTCGTGAGCCGTGGGCGAACCGCCTCGCTGAAGGTGACCGAGAATCGACACGCGCACGTCGTAACCGGGATATTCGTTCTTAACACGCTCGGCCATACCCATGGCGCCGCCGGTGACGGGGCTTTCAGCCACGAGCACGATCGATGAGTTCTTGCTCTTGCGGAAACCGTTCTCAATAAGCTGCGCGAGCTGGTCGACCTCGGTGGATATTTCAGGAATTATGGCGGCCTCGGCACCTGAAGCTATAGCACCGTTGAGGGCGAGGAAGCCGGCGTCACGTCCCATAACCTCGATGAAGAAGAGCCGCTCGTGGGATGTGGCGGTGTCGCGAATCTTGTCTACACACTCCATGATGGTGTTAAGCGCCGTGTCGTAGCCGATAGTGGTATCGGTGCCGTAAAGGTCATTGTCGATAGTGCCCGGCAGACCGATGATGGGGAAATTGAACTCGTTGGCGAAGATGCGCGCACCGGTAAGCGAACCGTCGCCGCCTATCACCACGAGAGCGTCGATTTCATGGCGGCGCAGATTGTCGTAGGCGAGCTGGCGGCCTTCGGGAGTGGTGAATTCCTTGCAGCGTGCTGTCTTGAGGATAGTACCGCCGCGGTTGATGATATTTGATACGTTCTGAGTCTTGAACTCCACGATTTCATCGGCAATGATGCCTTTGTAACCGCGGTATATACCTTTGACTTTCAGTCCGGAATAGATAGCCGAGCGGGTGACGGCGCGGATAGCGGCGTTCATGCCGGGGGCATCGCCTCCCGAGGTAAGGATACCTACGCATTTGATCTGTGACATAGTGGAGGGGTATTAGAGGATTTTTGAAATATGTTTTACTGTTTTTATCCGCCGAAGTTGTCGTAGTGGATCGATGTGGGCTCCACGCCTAAGTCGTCGAGCATGCGGTTGACGGCGGCGCTCATCGGGCCGGGGCCGCACATGTAGTATTCGATATCTTCGGGGGCGGGATGATTCTTGAGATAAGTCTCGTAGATGACCTGATGCACGAAGCCCGGAGTATAGGCTACGCCTGCGGCATCGGCGGCGGGATCGGGACGGTCGAGTGCAAGATGGAACTTGAAGTTGGGGAAATCCTTCTGCAGCTGCAGGAAATCATCGAGATAGAATACCTCGTTGAGCGCGCGGGCGCCATAGAAGTAGTTCATCACGCGGTCAGTGGTGTGAAGCGTGCGGGTCATGTGCATGATCTGGGCGCGGAGCGGAGCCATACCTGCGCCGCCGCCTATCCACATCATCTCGGCCTTGGAGTCGATGATGGGGTGGAAATCACCGTAGGGACCCGACATTCTCACCTTGTCGCCGGGCTTGAGTGTGAATATGTAGCTCGACGCTATACCGGGCATCACATCCATGAAGCCGACTTCGGGTTTCGGCTTGAAGGGAGGCGTGGCGATGCGCACGGTGAGCATGATGCGGTCGCCCTCGGCGGGATAATTGGCCATGGAGTAGGCGCGTATGGTGGTCTCGGTATTCTTGCACTTGAGGGTGAAGAGACCAAATTTCTCCCACGACGGCAGATACTCGTCGCCGATAAGCGCCTTGTCGATATCCTTGTCGTAGTCCATCTCATACTCCGGAATCTTAATCTGGGCATAGGAGCCGGGGATGAAGTCCATATGTTCGCCCGGAGGGAGGGCTACGATAAATTCCTTGATGAAAGTGGCGACGTTGCGGTTGGAGATCACCTCACATTCCCATTCCTTGACATCGAGCGCCGACTGGGGCACGATGATTTCGGCATCCTCCTTGATTTTCACCTGACAGCCCAGACGCCAGTGGTCCTGCTGCTCGCGGCGCGAGAAGTGGACTTTCTCGGTGGGGAGTATGTCGCCGCCCCCCGAGAGCACCTGACAGCGGCACTGTCCGCAGCTGCCCTTGCCGCCACAGGCCGAGGGGAGGAAGATGTTTTTGTCGGCCAAAGTCGACAGGAGCGACTTTCCGGCTTCGGCCTCTACGCGAGTATCGGAATTGATGGTTATGGTGACGTCGCCCGCATGGACGAGATATTTCTTTGCAAGCAGGAGCACTGCCACGAGTAGCAGCGTGATGAGCAGGAATATTCCCACGCCGGCGAGAACCGTCAGCGTGCCTGTCGATGCTTGGCAGAGTATGTTGAGAGTAGTCATGATCAGTAGCGTGTGATTACAGTTTGATACCGAGGAAGCTCATGAAGGCGATACCCATCAGAGCGGTGAGGATAAATGTGATACCCACGCCGCGCAGGGGCTTGGGAATATTGGAGTAGGTGGCGAGTCGCTCGCGTATGGCGGCGATGGCCGTAATGGCGAGAAGCCAGCCTATACCCCAGCCGGCGCCGGCTGAAATGGCTGTGAACACCGAGCTGAACTCACGCTGCTGCATGAAGAGCGAGCCGCCGAGTATGGCGCAGTTTACGGCTATGAGCGGCAGGAAGATACCGAGCGACGAGTAGAGCGCCGGGCTGTATTTCTCCACCGTCATCTCCACAAGCTGTGTCATCGAGGCTATCACAGCGATAAACATTATGAGCGACAGGAAGCTGAGGTCGACCTCGGCATACTCCGCGCCGAGCCACACGAGGGCGCCGGGGCTGAGCACGTAGGTCCACAGCAGATAGTTGATGGGCAGGGTTATTACAAGCATGAAGGTCACTGCCACTCCGAGGCCGAATGCCGTCTTGACATTCTTGCTCACCGCTATGAACGAGCACATGCCGAGGAAGTAGGCAAATATCATGTTGTCAACGAAAATTGACCGTATGAACAGGTTGAGATTTTCCATGTGACGTGATTTTTAGACTGATTAGTTTTCTTCCTGAAGGTCTTTGTTGCGCGAACGGTGAACCCAGATTATGCATGCTACCACAATGAGAGCCATGGGCGGGAGAATCATGAGACCGTTGTTGACATATCCGGCGTCGTAGAAGCACTGCGGAATCACGCTGTAGCCCAGCAGCGTGCCGCTGCCGAGGAGTTCGCGGAAGAAGCCCACGATCACGAGGATTATCGCATAACCGGCGCCGTTGCCTATACCGTCGAGAAACGAGGGCCAAGGTTTATTGGCCATGGCGAAGGCTTCAAGGCGACCCATGAGGATACAGTTGGTGATGATGAGACCTATGAATACCGAGAGCTGCTTGGAGGCATCGTAGGCAAACGCTTTGAGAAGCTGGTCTACGATCACCACGAGTCCGGCCACCACCACGAGCTGCACTATGATGCGGATGTTGGTGGGAATGGTGTTGCGGATGAGCGATATGATGACATTGGCGAATGCCAGCACGGCTATCACCGACACGCCCATCACTATAGCGGGCTCCAGTTTGGCCGTGACGGCGAGCACCGAGCAGATGCCCAGCACCTGCACTATCACAGGATTGTTTTTCGACAGCGGGTTGAAAAGCACCGCGCTGTTTTTTATTTTTTCTGCCATAGTAGTTTATTTGTTTCAGCGGCTTGTAGCCGAAAGTGTCTGAAGAAATTTCTTATAGGGCTGCAGTGAGTTGTCGAGCATCGCGGCTACGCCCTTGGATGTGATGGTGCCTCCCGATATGCCGTCGACATAGTCCTCGCCGTCGGCAGGCTTGAGACCCGGTTTCACTACGGTCACGGGGCGGAAACGGCCGTCTTTCCACATCTGCTTGCCGTGGAACTGGTCAGAGAACGCCGGCTTTTCGATTTCGGCTCCGAGACCGGGAGTTTCACCCTGATGTGCGAAATATGCGCCGTAGATGGTCGAGCCGTCGGCATCGATGGCCACATATCCCCAGATGGGTCCCCACAGACCGGCTCCATACATCGGAAGGATGTATTTGGTACCTGCGTCGGGAGTGGTGCACACATATACGGGGAGTTCGCGGCGGTCGGCATCGAGCTTTATCTGCGCGGCCACGTTCACGTCAAAAGCCTTGACACCGGCGAGCGTGTCGCCCAGCGCGTTCACCACGAATGATTCGGTGATGTAGCGGTCAAAGTCGGCGGTTACGTTGTTCTTGTCGGGCGTGATGAGCGCGGCAGCGAGTATCTGCGACATCTTGTCGGCGTTTATGTTCTCCTGCTGGCGGTCACGCAGCGTGAGCGAGGTCACGGCAAGCGCCGTGCCCACCACCACCACAAGGATGATGATGTAGATCACGGTATAGAGATTGCTTTGCTTGTTCATCGTCGGTAATGTGTGTTAAGCGTTTGACTTGGCTCTGCGCATGCGGCGGGCGATATTGGCCTGCACCACGCAGTAGTCTATAAGCGGAGCGAGTGCGTTGGCCAGCAATACGGCAAGCATGGCGCCTTCGGGATAACCGTTGTTGTAGGTGCGGATGAGTACCGCCACCACGCCCACGAGCAGGCCGTAGAAATATTTTCCCGTATCGGTGCGGGCGGCAGTCACCGGATCGGTGGCCATGAATACGGCCGCGAAGGCAAATCCGCCGTAAAGCAGCTGGTCAAGCGGGTTGATAAACGAGGCGGGATAGGTGGCCGTGGCAAATGTATTGGCGATGAAGCCCATGAGCAGACCGCCGGCGATTACCGACAGCATTATGCGCCACGAGGCTATGCCGGCAGCAAGCAATATCACGGCGCCTATGAGCACGCACAGCGTTGATGTCTCGCCGAATGAGCCGGGTATCAGTCCGAGGAAAGCATCCCAAGTGGAGATCGGCTCGCCTATGATGTTGGTGGGAGTGGCCCCCCCCACGCCGGTGGCTATCTGGCCCAGCGGGGTCGCTCCCGATATACCGTCAGCGAAAGTCACGTCGCCGCCGAGTCCGAGGATGGGACGGGTGGAGATGAACACCGAGTCGCCTGACATCTGTGCGGGATAGGCGAAGAAAAGGAATGCACGTGCCACGAGCGCTACGTTAAATATATTGTAGCCTGTGCCGCCAAACACTTCCTTTACGAATATCACCGAGAATGCCGTGGCTACGGCAAGCATCCACAGCGGGGTCTCGATGGGACAGATCATGGGGATGAGGATTCCGGTTACGAGAAATCCCTCCTGTATCTCCTCTTTACGCATCTGGGCTACGACAAACTCGATACCCAGACCCACGAGATAGGTCACCACGATGCGGGGCAATATGGCGAGGAATCCGTAAGCCATCAGGCTCCAGAAGGGAAACGACGAGGCCCCCGAGCCGAGATAGTTCTGATAGCCGGTGTTGTACATGCCGAAAAGCAGGCACGGCATCAGCGAAAGCACCACAATGATCATCACTCGCTTGGAGTCGATGCTGTCGTGGATATTGGAACCGGTGCGCGATGTGGAATTGGGCGTGTAGAGAAACGTGTCGAATCCGTCAAACACGCTCTGCAAGGCCGACAGCTTTCCACCCGGCTGGAAATGCGGGCGCATGCGGTCAAGTAGATTTTTCAGTGGTTTCACGTGAATATATTATATAAATGTGATTGATTCGGTTATTATACCTCCTTGCGCAGATATTCGAGGCCGTCGCGCACTATCTGCTGCAGCTCGAGCTTCGAGGGATCGGCATATTCGGCAAGGGCGAAGTCCTCGGGAGCGACCTCATATATGCCCAGCGCCTCCATCTTGTCAATGTCGCGCGACAGGATTGCCTTAACAAGATATTCAGGCAGAATGTCCATAGGCATATATTTGTCATATACGCCCGACATTATCATGGCGCGGCGTCCTCCGTTGAGGCGGGCATCGGGAGCAAACTCCTTGCCCGAGAAGTGACCCGGGAACGAGCGGCTTTCGCTCAGCTTCGACGGCGACATCGAAGCCCAGCCCATGAATTCGTCGGCATCGTCGCCCTCGGGTATCACGGTAATCTGCCGGTAGGGGAAGCGCAGATAGCCGTCCTCTCCCACGGGCACACCCGTCAGCACGTTGCCTGATATGATGCGTTTGTGGCCATCGGCGGCGAGGCGACCCTCAACGAGGGGCTTTATCTCCGCTCCGGCTACAGTCGACAGCATGCATGGCTCCGCCACTTCCGAGCCTGTCAAAGCCACCGTTGCCGAGAAATCGGCGCGCCGGTCGAGCATCAGGCTACCTATGCGGGCAAGCGTGTCGAGACTCAGTGTCCATATTACCTCACCCTTGTTGACGGGAGCGATATTGGCAGCCTGCACTCCGGCGTTGCCGGCCGGATGTAGGCGGTTGAATCCTATGATTTCGGCGCCGCCCACGGCAGGGAAATCGCTGTCGGCCGCCACTCCTATATATACTTTTCCGTCGGTGAGACTTCCGAGTGCCTTGACACCGGCTTCGAGCACATCAGCCGCCGGAACTGTATAATCCGCCGCGAGAGGAGCGGTGTCGAGGGCGGTCACGAATATATCGCGCGGCTTCACCTCAGGCGATGGCACTATATCGTAGGGACGCTGGCGCATCCACGGCCACAGACCCGAAGCAAGAATGAGATCCTTTACAGGCATATCGGCGGGCAGTGTCACGGCTTCGCCTGCGGCATCGCATTCCACCACCACACGCTCGATCTTGCGGCGCGCACCGCGCACTACCTCGGCCACTTTACCGGCCACAGGACTGCACAGCTTCATCGCCTCGGCATTTTTATCGTGGAGCAACGGCTGCCCGGCCTTCACCACGTCGCCCGGCTGCACGTCGAGTTTCGGAACGAATCCCGGGAAATCGTCGGGAGTCACGGCCACCCGCGCCACCTTGATATCGGTGACTCCCGGGCGCCTCACACCTCCGACAAGATTAAGATTCAGTCCTTTTTTAAGGGTTATATTCTTTTTCATCAATAGAAATTTAGTTGTGAAAACATTCACAAAGATAATACATTTCACAACGTCAACTGCATATCGCGACATGAAAAATAAAAAAAGTATAAAATTTTTCCCGATTCATTTGCTCAGTTCGGAAAAAGTATCTACCTTTGCATCGCTTTCGAGACAATAGGGCGTTTAGCTCAGCTGGTTCAGAGCATCTGCCTTACAAGCAGAGGGTCGGGGGTTCGAATCCCTCAACGCCCACT
>JAIDUB010000073.1 GCA_029060405.1 Duncaniella sp.
TCCATGATGAGCACGGTCTTGCCCACACCGGCACCACCGAACAGACCGATCTTACCACCCTTGCTGTAGGGCTCGAGAAGGTCGATCACCTTAATACCGGTATACAGAATCTCGGTACCGATGGTAAGATCCTCGAATGTAGGAGCAGGCTGATGGATGGGACGCATGTTCTTGTCCTCGAGAGCGGGAAGTTTGTCGATGGTCTCTCCGATAACGTTGAGCAGACGACCCTTCACCTGATCGCCCGTAGGCACGGCGATAGGACGCTCGAGATTCTTCACAGGGATACCGCGCTGCAAGCCGTCGGTACTCTCCATAGCCACACAGCGGGCAGTGTTCTCGCCTATGTGCTGCTCGATTTCGAGTATTAACTCTGACCCGTCGGGACGCTCTACTTTGAGAGCCGTGTAGATGGGGGGCACGAGATTGTCGTCACCTTCAAATATTACGTCGACCACAGGACCGATTACCTGCGCAACTTTTCCGAATTTCTCACTCATGGGGATTAGGTATTAAATATAATGGTGTGTGAGGTAAGTTCTATATTTTGATTTGATTTATTATCTTATTGATCAGAAGTGGAAGCCGTAGACAATCACCAGCACCATCACAACAAGATTGAACAGGTTGATGGGAAGCAGGTATTTCCACTCCAGCGACAGAAGCTGGTCGATACGCAGACGAGGGAATGTCCACTTGAACCAGATGATGATAAACGAGAGCACTACGGCTTTACCGATAAACCATATTACCGAAGGAATATAGTCCATTACGTGATTGAATCCCTCCCAACCGGGAATGTGGAGAGGCATCCAGCCGCCGAAAAAGAGCAGCGCGGCTACGCCGGAGATTATAAAGAGATTGAGGTACTCGGCAAGATAGAAGAAACCGAAGTGAATACCTGAATACTCGGTGTGATAACCGGCTGTGAGCTCACTCTCGGCCTCGGGGAGGTCAAACGGGCCACGGTTGGTCTCGGCCGTTCCGGCTATCATAAATATCACAAAAGCTATGATAGCGGGGATATGTCCCGAGAAGATAAACCACAGGTGATTCTGAGCCTCTACAATTCCACCCACCGACATAGTGCCGGCAAATGCCACCATAGTAATTACACTCAGTCCTATCGAAAGCTCATATGAAATCATCTGCGCGCCCGAGCGGAGAGCACCGATGAGTGTAAACTTGTTGTTTGACGACCATCCGGCGAGAAGTATACCCAGCACGCCTATCGACGATACGGCCACAAGGAAGAAAATGCCTACGTTGAAATCGATAATCTGAAGTCCATTACCCCACGGAAGCACCGCAAAGGCAAGCATCGACGCTATGATCACAAGATAGGGAGCGAGAGCGAAAAGGAATTTGTCGATATGATTCAGCGAAATAAGCTCCTTGATAAGGATCTTGAACATGTCGGCGAAACTCTGGAGGAGTCCCCACGGACCCACGCGATTCGGGCCGAGACGGCACTGGAAAGCAGCGCACACCTTACGCTCAAACCATATATAGAAGAGAGCCAGAAGAGCATAGACGAGCAACAGACCCACGCCGATGAGCAGACATTCGAGTGTCACAGCGAGCCACTCGGGCATTACTCCGGCGAGCAGGGCATGAAACCAGTTGGTAGCTACTGAAAAATCTTGCATGACAGGATTGATTGTGATATGATTATTGGTATCTTTATTATCTTCTGTAAGTTATCGGTCCATATCGGGTACGATATAATCGAGCGAACCGCCTATCGTGATAAGGTCGGCAATCTTCTGCCCGTGAGTGATATGATCCACCACAGCGGCAGCAGGCAGACACGGCACCACGAGTTTAAGACGGTAGGGAGCGGTATTGCCGTCGCTCTCGATGTGAACGCCGAAGAGTCCGCGGCAGCCTTCCACAGCCTTGAACCAGTGACCTACAGGGAGCTTAAGCACAGCCGGAACTTTCACGCAGTATTCACCTTCGGGAATATTGTCGATAAGCTGGGCTATGATCTTGGCGCTCTGCATTATCTCGTCCATCCTCACTTTGAAGCGGGCCATCGAGTCGCCTTCATGACGAACCACCTGCTCGAAATCGAGTTTGTCGTAGATGCTGTAGGGAGCGACCTTGCGCACGTCGCATGCCCAACCCGAGCCGCGGCCGTTAGGTCCGGTCACGCCCCAAGATATGGCATCCTTGCGATGAAGCACGCCCACGCCTTCCATACGGTTCTTTGCAATCACGTTGCCGGTGAATATCTTGTTGTATTCGGCCACATTCTTGGGAAGTACCTCAAGAAGCGCCTTCACGTCGGGAACGAATGAGGCATCGAGATCCTGCATCACACCGCCTATGCAATCGTAGTTGAAAGTCATGCGGGCGCCGCATGTACGCTCGAATATGTCGAGTATCTGCTCACGCACGCGCAGTGTGTAAAACAGCATCGTGGTGGCTCCGAGGTCCATGCAGTATGTTCCTATGAAGAGGCAGTGGGAAGCGATACGCGAAAGCTCGTCCATGAGCACACGTATCACCTGAGCACGTTCGGAAATCTTGATACCGGCAGCCTCCTCCACAGCCATGCACAGGCAGTGATGGTAAGGATGAGCCGAGAAATAGTCCATTCGGTCCATGAACGGGAGCGACTGCATGTAAGTCTGTCCCTCACAGAGTTTTTCGATACCGCGGTGGATATATCCGAGATAAATATCGATTTTCTTGATGGTCTCGCCGTCGACAGCGGTGCGGAAACGGAGCACGCCGTGGGTGGCAGGGTGCTGCGGGCCGATGTTCACCACGAAATCATCTTCGGCGAATATGCGTCGTTCGCCTTTCTCCACTTTGCCGTCCTTGAGGGTATATACATCGGTGAAGTCGGTCTGGCGCTCGCTTTCCGTCGACACTGGATTGGTATCGGGCGAATTGTCATAGTCCTTGCGCAGCGGATAACCGATCCAGTCGATGTTGAGAAACAGGCGGCGCATGTCGGGATTATCAATAAAGATGATACCGAAAAAGTCATAGACTTCGCGCTCATATATGGTGGCTATAGCCCAGAGGTCATGAATAGAATTGATATAGGGCTGCTTGCGGTCGCCTTCGGCCATGACCTTCACTGTGAGGGTGTGACCGTGCTCGGTAGAATTGAGATAGTAGATACAGCCCATGCCGTTCTCCATCCAGTCCATGCCCACGATTGTCATCAGAAAATCGAAACTGAGACGCTCGTCGTTGCGGAGTGTGGATGCTACCTCATGCCAGTCAGCGTTTTTGACAGTGATCTGAGGTATATCGCCGTCGGTGATTACCGCTTGGGGAAACAGCGAGGATATTATTCCTTTGATGTCGGCCATTGTAGAGATGGTGATATATTGGATAATGACTTTCTATTATATAATGTGTGGATGGCTTTTCAGTCGTTGACATCCGGTACGGGATGCTGCTTCAGAAATTCCTCCTGACTTTCCTGACGGTTGACACCGCCGAAGAATTTCTCGACCTTGATTTTGCGCGAGAGCTGCATGATACCGTAGATCATCGCCTCGGGACGGGGAGGACAACCGGGAACAAACACGTCGACCGGCACTATATCCTCTATACCCATAGCCACATGGTAACTTTTCTTGAACGGGCCGCCTGAAATGGCGCAACTGCCGCAGGCAATCACATATTTGGGCTCGGCAAGCTGGTCATAAAGACGACGGAACACGGGAACCATGCGGTGCACGATAGTACCTGCCACCATCATGAAGTCGGCCTGACGTGGCGAGGCGCGGGCAACTTCCCAGCCAAAGCGTGCCATGTCATAGCGCGCCGCTCCGAGCGACACGAATTCTATACCACAGCAACTGGTAGCGAACGTAAGCGGCCAGAGTGAATTGCTTCGCCCCCAGTTTATAAGTTGATCCAGCGAGCCTACTATAATGTTGGCGCCGTTTTCATTGAGCTTCTTGACAAGCGATTCGATATACTCGTTGTCTTTCCATGCCTCGTAGGGCATGCCTTGAGCCGTAACCTGCTTCATTTCCATTCGAGAGCTCCTTTCCGCCAGGCATATACGAGGCCAAGCACTATGATACCGAAGAACACTGCTATCGCCGTAAGACCCTCGCCTCCGAGCTCGCGGACTCTTACAGCCCACGGATAAAGGAATACGGTCTCGACGTCAAACATCAGAAACAGGATAGCAAAAAGATAATATCCCACCTGAAACTGAGCCATCGACTCACCTCGGGTAGGGATACCACATTCATAAGCTTCGCCTTTCTGGGGATTGAACGAGCGCGGGGAAATCATACCCGCAAGCCACATCGCAATCGCCACAAGCGCAACTCCCGTGAGCAGCGCCACGACAGCCAGTGTTGCATTTTGAATTGCCAAGGTTATCATAAACTGTTATAAATCTTACTGATTATAATACTTTTAAACAGATATATTGCCCGCAACCGTCCGTGAAATCCTGATTTTTCCGGGGGCAGCGGGTAAATATTCAGTGCAAAGATAAGAAAAAAATTATAAAAAGTGTACAGTTTCGATAAAAAAAGGTAATGACTCTTTCGCCATTACCTCACTCTTATCTTCGTCGCTCCGTTGCGGCCATTTATAATGTATATGCCTCCTCCCAACCGATGCAGTCCCGGGCCGGAATGCAACAATCGTCCGGCCGTGTCAAACACTGACCCTCCCTGCTCGGAATCAGGTATCATCACACCGGTGTCAAACACATGGATATCGTAGTGGTATTCCTTCTCCACCGGCCTTATGTATGGAGCGGTGGTGATGTGACCGTCGTCACTTGCGGTGACGAGGCATGGTGCTCCACCTATATAAGCCCCGTAAACCACGTAAGGATCAGCATCGTGCGCGGCGAAAGTATCTTTCACAGGGGCGCGAAACCATGAGTAGACCCCATGCCATCGGGTGACGGTTCCGGGCTCTACCGTGTGGTAGCGCATAAGTGAGTGATAGCTCTTGCCAAGATCTGAATGAGTGTACACATTGTGATTATCACCCAGATATTCGTGAGTTCCCAGATCCTCTTTCATCAGATAGCTTGCCTGCATGGCGTTTCCGCTGCTCTCTATGCAAAGGTTGAGTTCCGGGGCGTCTTTTTTCAATATATTCACATCTCCCCTGTCAACAGGTATCCAGCTGCCCAGACCGGCTCCGGGGAGAAGTATCTCCTTCTCATTGTCAAACATCGACTGCATGCCATAATACGTAGCCACCGTCACCGGCCTGACGCAGATATAGTCATGCTCAACCTCGACTTCGATACTGTTGCCGGCCACGGTGTAGGTGACACGTTCCCATGCAAACGGCCTCGTATCCGAGAGCCCTATCAGATTCTTTACGGTAACAGTGAGTATCTTGCAGTCAATCGTATAATCCTTTTCAGGATCGAGCACATCAAGGTCGGCAGCGATCTCCACCGATACGGTTCTGGCCGTAAAATTACCCTTGCTGTCGAAATGATTTCCGCCAACCCATTTGCCGTCGGCGTTAAACGGACCTATATTGTCGCTCCAAGTGCCTGTGTTGACTTTTTCACCGTCGAGATTCACAGCCGAGAAAGTAAACAGCTCATTGGCCAGACAATAGGTGAATATGGCAGTCATATTACCCCAAGGAGTGCTTTCGGAAAATGAAAGCACTCCGCGGGGTGAATATTCTACCTTGGCGGCCGACGCGGGCATCACCCGCATCATCGCCACAAGTATGATTATTATTCCTGTTATCTTTCTTATCATATCGCGATTTTAGCCGCTACCGACTTGCCGTCGGCAGTGACAACTTGAAGAATATATACTCCTGCGGGAGCTCCGTTGAGGGGAAGGATTCCCGAAGCTACGGTGGAGTTCACCATGCGTCCTGCGAGATCATAGAGGGCGACGCCGGCCACATTGTCGCCGTCGACCACGATAGCCGAGCCGGTCGAATACCACGAGGGCATAGCCGGAGCGGTAATCTCCTCTACCCCACCCATCTGGGCACCTTCCTTGGCAACCTTCACGTAGAAGTCATAGACGCGTATACCGCCGTTGTTGCGGCCTCCGTCGTTGAAAAACTTCACGGTGATCGGTTTCAGTGTGGGCTCGATACCTGCGGCCTGCATGAGGTCCCAAGCCGTAAGGGTGGTCTTGTTCATTTTATCTGATACCCATGTCGTTTCGGGCTCACCCTCAACCTGATATTTCACCACGAGGTAGCGGCCCCCGGTAAAGTGCACGTTGGCTTTGAGCTCAAGCAGCGAGGGAAGTTCCCATACAAGGGCACCGCCACGTTCCACGTTCACGGCACCTTCAGTACATCCGCCGGGCACTGTACCCTTCTCGGTATACGTGGGATCCCATATGGTTTCATACGAGCCTGTCTGCTCTATGCTGACCACTCCCTGCAGATCCTCGGGAAGCGCGGTGTACTCATCCTGAATATGGTACCAGTCGCCGGTGAGGACGCGGTTGGCGACTTCGAGCGAAATGTGACCCGTAACTTTCACGGGCTTGAGTCCACCGGTAGCCGTCACGGTGTAGGAGCATGGTTCGGAGGTCTCGCCCGAAACAGTCAGTCGGTTGCCTTCCACTTTATAAGACAGGCCGGCCGTCAAACCTTCAATCTCAATTCCTGTAGCACCGCCTCCGTATTCAAATACCACGTCGGCGATGGGCTCGCCATAGAAAGCGGTCTGCACGGAATTGCCGGTCACGCACACGAGGGTAGCCGGGGCTGTGTCAGAAGCAGTGAGCTGAATAGTGACTGAAGCGCCGCTTTCACCTCCCACGGTAGAGATATTCACCGTGGCTGAAGCAGTAAGCCGTCCTGATACGGTCACGCTCTTCGATTCCATATCTTTTTCCACTGTGAGCGCGTCGGCTCCGGTCACTGTGACATCGGTAGCTGCTCCGCCCCATTTCACTGTGACGGGAGAGATTTCGTCGCCTCTGTATACTATCTGCTCGACCTCGCCTGCTGTCACATAGAGTTTTCCTACGGTGGCCGTCCCGCTTTCATACGCACCCATATCGGCAGATGCGCCATTATATTCTATTGAGAATACGTCGGCCGTGGTGAGTTCGAGATTAAATGCGGCAGCTTCGGCCTGAGTCATGAAACGCACGGGGAGGAAATTCTCGACGATTTCACCTGCATCCACAAATTTGCTGCCTGACACCAGACGGGCGAAGTTGTTTTCGGGCAGCGAACCGTCGGGCAGACGCGCTGCCTTGGCATCGCTTTCGAGCAGCGAAAGGAACTCAGCCGAGTGATCGGCTACATAAATCTTGGTCTTGTTCACCTTGTTGCCATCCTTGTAGGGATCGCAGCCGTCGATCGTGGTCCAGCTGTTGTATTCGGTATCAGGCCCCTGTGAGCCTTCCTTGTTTTCCGAGAGGAATTCGTGGTTGAGAGTGCGGGGCTTGAAGCCTGCACAATTTCTTATGTGCATGCCTCCATACTTGAATACCGTGGGGAAACGGTAATTGTAATCGTTGTCCCATGCCACATTGTTGAACAGATACATACCTTCGTAGGCATTGTTCTGGTCGAAGCCTTTCTTGGTGTTGGAGAACGACACGCAGTTTCTCACCACATGAGCGCCGGTCGACTGGTCGAAAGCCGCGCCACCCGACGAACCGCCACCACCGAGCTTGAATCCGTTACCGTTACCGGGAGTCAGGTTTCCGTCGGCGTCGAGGGCGGCATTCCATGCATAGCAGTTGTCGATTACTACAGGATGATATACCATATAGAGATCCCAGTTGTCATCGCTGTTGTTCCATGCGCGGCAGCCGTGAAACTCAGTACCGGGACCGGGGAAAAGCTTGCAGGCAAATCCGTCGGCATCGCCGCCGTCGTCAGTACCGGTGAATGTCACTGCGTCGTAGTTATTATAGGAGTCGCAGTTTATCACCTTGTTGCCACGGCAGTAGGCATAGTTGGGATTATAGGCGGGTGAACCCGAGATGGGAAACGATTTTGTTTCCTCAATGCTCCAGTCCTTGAACATACCTATCTGCAGGCCTGTATCGTTGTTACCGCGAAACACGCACTGCTCGAAGATATTGTAACTGCCTTCCACCTTTACACCGTTGTCCTTGGCATTCTGGAATGTCAGGCCTTTCACGTGCCAGTAGTTGGCATCGTAGGGGAAATACATGCAGCGCGCCATCTTGAACTCGATATTTGACTTTGGCGACATCTGCGATCCGTCGAGTATGGCCTCACCGTCACCGTAGGCCCACAGGCGAATGCGGTTGTCGGCATCGGTGTTCTTTGCAGGCACCTTTATGCGCTCGGTGAGATAATAGGTTCCGGCATGCACATATATCGTGCCGCCCGGCTCCACGGTCTCGATTGCCTTCTGCACTGTAGCGAAAGGAGCTTCGGCCGTACCTGCGGCACTGTCATCGCCGGTGGTAGCCACATGGATTACGGTCTGAGCCGATAACCCCAGACTCATGGCAAGCAGACCTGCTGCTGTAAAAAATGTTTTCATTACTGTTTTATATTAGATTTATAGTTACTTTATTACGACTTTTGAACTGTGAAGCTGACCGTCAACCACTGCCGAGACAATATAGAAACCGGGAGCGAGATCACCGGCCGAAATCGGCAGAGTATATTCGGCGCCGCTCTCTACCCGACCGAGTGAGCGGGTCATCACCTCCACTCCACCGGCGTTAAAGAATCTCACCGAAATATTTTCAGCCGGCTCGACTACGGAAACTTTCACAAGCACTTCACCATGACCGCCTCCGGTTACATCAAAACCGGTAGCGGCATCGGGAGCCATTATCACCTGACTGCACGACATTCCGCCTTCACGCAACTCATAGGGGCCCATATCGCGTGCGGCGCCGAATACAGGTTGCTGGAGCGCAGGAAATTCGTCGGCATAAGGCACGGGCTTGTCGATACCGGCGTCGACGAGATTGCTGCCCGGACGCAAGCGTCCGAATTTTTCAGGCAGTGATCCATCCTCGCCGCGGGGAGCGAGAGCGTCGGTCTCGTTCAAACTCTCATAGTCGCTGCGGCTGAACTGAGTGACCACGTTGTTAATGAATGTCTTACCCGCCTGCGGCGTCATACCGCCCAGTGCATTATGGCTTTCAGTCCCCACGAGGATTTCCTGACGGCCGAAACATACATTATTGTAAAACTCTGAATTCGCTCCGCCACCTGACTCAAACATAAAGTCATAGCCGTTGTCAAATGCCAGACCGCCTATCACTACATGGCCACCTTTATGGTTGTTGCAGTCAAATCCTTTGGTCGAGCCGCTCTTGTTGTTACCGAAAGATATGCAGTTGTAGGCATAGTGCACTCCCTGTGAACTGCCGCCCGAACCGTTGCCGCCCAGCTTTATACCGTTGCCGTTACCCGAGAATCCGGGGCCTTTGTCAAAATAATCGTATACCCAAGTATGATCCTCGGCCTTACCCGATTCCCACGCCCAGCACTCGATGAGGGTTACAGAGAAATCTGTTTCATAAAGGTCCCATGCGTCGTCGGAGTTGCGCCATGCGCGGCAGCGTATGAAGCGGTTACCCTTGCCGTTGTGCATCTTGCAGGCAAATCCGTCGGCATCACTTCCGTAGTTAGCGTCGTAGTCGCAGTTGTGATGGCTGTCGCAGTCAATGATATCATTGTAGGCGCAGAATGACCCGTCATTTTTCGATCCGAGACCCGAATCGGAAAAATTGTGGCCGAATCCGAGCTGAATACCGCTGTCGAGATTGTAGCTGAATTCACAGCGCTCTATCCTATTGTGGCTTCCTTCGAGCTTTATACCGTTGTCGGCGGCATGAGTGATGTGGAGCCCGTAGAGGTGCCAGTAATTACCGGTAAGGTGTATGCCGCGGTCACCCACTTTGGAGCGGTCACGGTTGCAGTCGAGAAGCTGCTGCTCGAAATCAAATATAGGATGCTCGTCGCCGTAAGCACGGATGGTTATGGGCGCATCGGCCGTACCGGAGTTTTTGATCCTCACGGTCAGTTTGCCGCTGCTGTCGCGGGTGGTGAAATTATATCTACCGCCGCGGCAATAGATTATATCGCCGGGCTGAGCTTCATTTACAGCCTTCTGGAGATTAAGCCACGGTTCCTCAAATGTGCCGGCACCGTTGTCATTGCCGTCGGGAGCTATCACTATCTCGCGGCTGTCGTTATCGGCGCCTTTACCGGTGAGAGACATGGCGCAGGCAGCTCCGCCTCCGGTTACGTTGACCTTCATGTCGTAAACGCCGGTCTCTGATGGCGAGAAGCGCACCACGATCGAGGCATCGAGAGTAGCCTCAGTGTAATTTACCGACAGTGTCTTGGCAAACTGTCCGTCGGGTTGTGCGGCGAAAGTGACTGCCTCGCTGTCTGACGACACCGTGACCGTCCCGGAAGCGGGCTCGAGATAGAGGCCGAGCAGATTCAGGGTGATATCCTTGTGGCCGCCCACCTTGGTATTGTAGAAATCCACTGCCGAGGGGGCTACGGTAAGCACCGGCACCTGAAGGGTGGTGACGGTGACAGGCGAAACACCTTCCGTGAGATAATTGCGGGCTTCACCGTCGCCGTTATACTCCCAAACGCCAAACGTGTATCGTGTCCCGGGCTTGAGATCGGTGACAGTGAGTTTACCCAAATTTCCCGATGCAACTATCACGCCGTCGCCATCCTTTCGGGGAAACGGCTCACGGAAGGCTACACCGTCGACGGGAGTCCATGTCAATTCCTGACCTTCACAATACGCCACGAGACGACCTTCGCCGTCGCCGGGAGTAATGTCAAGGTCAACTGACGAACCTAAAATATTACCTGTAGAAAATTGAGCCTGTGTGCCCGGCTCTGTAGCGGAATTGACATAGGTGATGTCGATATCATCAACATATATCGTAGCACTTTTGGCAGTGAAACGTATTATGCAATTATCAGTTGACGATGCATTGGTAGCATGTGAGGAAGAGCCGTAGGTGGATGACGACGACACTTTGGTCGACCCTATCTGAGTCCATGAAGTACCTCCGTCGGTCGACACTTCCACCACAAGTTCTTTATTGGAGCCTGAGCCGCGGTGACGGTAAGCGACCGATGATGCTCCGATTATCGATGGAGTTTCGAGAGTGGCATTTGACGACATGGCGGCACTATTGCTGTTATTGTCTTTCTTCACCGTCACTCCCTGACTTTTCCAATCAGCGGGAATACCCGACTCAAAATCAACAAACAACGACTCAGCCGACACCGTTGCGCATAACAACGGCATCGACAGAGCGATAGTTACTAATTTCCTATGTTTCACCGGTATAATTGATTCAAGTTTTTTGATTCTAACAACTGGATTCTTACTAATACTAACTACTTTTATGATGTTGCGACATCCGTCCGGACACTCGCTGTTTTTCTTATCTTGGCAGCCCTGCTCCTACCGGAGGCAGGGCTGATGATTTCTTTTTTGAGACTCTTTTGACATCCACTTTTCGTAAAGTGAAAAATCATGTGATTATTTCAATGAACGCGTGGCGGACATCTCCGGAGTCAAGTTACTCATCGCTATGGTTTCCAAGGTGTTAGAACTCGGTTTTATACGATTCTAACAACTTCTACTTTTATGACCCTTCTCGGTCACATTGCAAAATTATATCACTTCATCAAAATGACAAAAAAAATTTAACCGAATTTTCACCTCTATGCGCATTTTCTACCATTTCACAGTCTAAATCATTAATTTTCAACAAATTCACCCCGGTAACAGAAATGTTACAATACCACACTCGACCCGTAACATTTTGTTACAATTTCACTATAACCCACTTACTATTTGATAGTATCACTATCAATATAATTACAATCTCGTCCCGCGACATCAAGACACGGCGACCGAAGTTGGTTGCCATAGCGCCTGTACCGGAGGCACATCATCGTCAGAAGCCTATCAGCTGAGATAAAATGCTCTCTTTTTGTGCCGGAGGTACATTATTGTCGGAAGCCCCGTACTTCAGTGGGGGGGGAGGAGCAGGTAATCTCTGCGTCCAAGGCAGGACGCATCGTGATGTCGGCAAAAGTTGGCGCTTCATTCGGCGGCCTGTCGGACGCCTTTAGATACATATACCGATCCCGGGACGCCTACGCATAGCTTCGGCGACCCGGGTTACGAAAAAAATCAGCGTCCTGCGGACGCTAATGCCTCCACCGTAGCAAAGCGGCTTGCCTATCTCCCCCCCGAGCTAAGCGTCATGCCGAGGTCTTATCGGTCGAGAATAAATTTAAAAAAATTGTGAGGCATTTTTGACACAGCCTCATTTTTTATGTTTACATCAACCGATCGGTCATCCACTCCTTGAGCAGCTTGAATCCGGTCTTTACATTTTTGGCTTTACGGAGGTTATGTGCGCTGAGTGCGTAGGATATTGCGCCGATCTCGCGGATGCCCACATCTTCTACCAGAGTGCCGTCGGGTTTGCGGCGCTCAATCCACAAACTTACGCGCTTACCTTTAGGCTCTACGGTCAACTTGCAGTCATTGCCTTCGGCATCCTTACCCTTTACCAAAATTTTATCGCCTATCGACACCTGAAGATCGGTCCACACGTATTCAGCCGAAACATTGTAGCCCTTAAAAAGCTGAAACATGAGGGTTTTGTTGTAGGTCTCGTGGAGCATCACCGAGGCAGTGCCATACTCGTTGGTGATATCCACATAGCGCGCTGTCTTTACATACTCTGAGTCAGCTTTCTTTTCGGCAAAAGCCGCGGAGCACCCTGCAAAAATCAAAAGCAGAGATAAAATGATTCTTGAAATTTTCATGATATTATTATTTATATTCTTCAACATGACATATCAGCCACAAACCGAAGTCGGTGTAAGCACCGGCCCAGTCACTATCAATATACCCGGCTTTGTCTTTATCATTCAGAGGATTGGAGAACTTAACGCTTTTCAGCCGGAACGATCCGGAGTAAAGGTTATCATCATCGCTCGTAATTAAATATTCCACTGACACGCCATCGGAATCAGCCGAGAAAGTCACAATCAATGCTGCCGTAGGATACTTGCGACCACCGGCATAGTAATTCTCGATAACACCGAAACATCCCTCTTCCAGTCCGTCGACAATATACTTGAATCCCTTCACAATAAATTCATCCGCACCGGGCAGTTTTACAAAAGCCACACCCTTACTTGCCGGAGAATCGCCTTTAAGTGCCGTTATCTTGATAGCTTTATCGGCTGCAGGGCCGGATATTTCCACGGTATTGCAGCGATCAACAATCTCCACATCAACCACAGCTGAAGCGGTGAAGATCGTGAAAAGGCCGAGTAAGGTCAAAAATAATGATTTGAGGTCAAGCAGTTTCATAATTGAAAGGTTAAAAAGTTACATCAGCAAAAGTAATCAAAACATTTATTATTCAAAAGCATTACAGCATAAAAAAATGCCGCGGATCATCAGTGACCCGCGGCAAATATTTCCTATGAGGTTTTACTGTTACTTCTTCACGATCTTCTGTCCGCCCACGATATAAAAACCTGCGGGGAGAGTGTCGAGATCATCAGCCTCGCCCATGTAGATGCCTGCAAGATTGTATATTTTGGAAGGATCAAAGTTGCGGTCGGCCACGATATCGTTGATACCGGCGCCCGACGAGCGGTAGGTAAGTTTCACGGTCGCACCCTCGGTGGTGATGCGGGCACGCTGGCGCACATCGTCGGAAGCAGCGGCGAGCATAAGCTCTACCCCACCGTCGGCCACGTCAAATGTCTGGTCAGCGGTATTGAAATATGCAAACTGCTCGTGCTTGACGGGAATTACAACTTCCTTCGATTCACCCGGTTCAAGTTCCACCTTGGCAAAACCTATGAGCTGCATGCGCGGGCGATCGATATCAGTAGGCGACTCGCAGTGAGCATAGAGCTGCACCACCTCGGCACCCGTGCGATTGCCCGAGTTGGTGATAGTTGCCGTAACATTAAGGATTCCGTCCTTCTCGAGACGGGTTTTGTCGAGCGACATTTCAGAGTAGTCAAATGTGGTATAGCTCAATCCGTGGCCGAAAGCATAGAGGGGTGTCTTGGAATGATACATATAAGTGTAGCCGGCCTTGCGGATATCATACTCCTTCATGCCTGAGGGGAGATCGGAGAGGGATGCATACCAAGTAGAGGTGAGTTTGCCCGAAGGATTGTAGTCACCGTAGAGCACGTCGGCGATAGCCTGACCCTGAGCCTGACCGTCGTACCATGCCTCGACGATAGCGGGGATATTTTCCTTTGCCCAAGGTATGGTTACCGACGAGCATGTCTCGAGCACGAGCACCACATTGGGATTGGCGGCATATACAGCTTCAAGGAGGGCCTGCTGGTCACCGGGGAGATTGAGATTGCTGCGGTCGTGGCTCTCGTCGGAAACGTCGAGATTAGTACCGCCTACGAACACCACAATGTCAGCTTTCGATGCGATTTCCACAGCGCGTGTGATATTGGTCTCCTTCTTGTCGTTGACCGAGCAGCCTTTGAAGAAGTAGAGCGGACCCTCTTCCTCGAGAGGATTGGTGATGGCGGGGTCGGAGAACTTGAACCAGTCCATGTTGGCGCAATACTTGTCGCCGTTTGTACCGCCGAGGAATTTGGTATAAACCTTATGCACACCCTTGAATACCTCGGGATCAACGTTGATCTGAGTGACTACATAGGTCGACCAGTTGCCGGTCACGGGGCAGGTGATTTCAGCTTCGGGGGTATCGTCGAGCGTATCGAGATAGAATTGTACTTTGGTGGCATTGCTGTTTTTGGCAGCGTGGTATACCTCGAGAAGCGAGCGGCCGTTGCCGAAATTAACATCGTTGAATGCCACCCAGTCATTGTTGTAGATATATCCGAGGTTACCCGACGAGCCGTTGGCTTCGTGGGTGAGACGCTTGTTGCTCGACTCTATGCTCTGCTCATCGCAGTCCTCAAACTGCACCGTACCGTCGTCGATCACATAGTTCATCTTCGATGCTATACCTTCGAGCGGAGTCGAGAGAGCCGTGGGCGAACCTGAATAGCCGCCGAGGATTACCGTGTGGCCGAGCGGGCCTATGACTGCGACAGACTTGGCCGGGTCAAGCGGAAGCATATTCTTATCATTTTTAAGCAGAACTATCGACTCGCGGGCTGCCTTAAGAGCCAGTGCCTGATGCTCGTCGCAGTTGAGTTTCGACGAGGGTACCGACGTCCAGCTTACATTGGCCTTGGAGTCAAATTCACCCACCGAGAAGCGGGCGGCAAGCACTCGGGTAAGCGCGCGGTCAAGGTCGGCTTCGGTCATGAGACCCTTTTCTATAGCCTCCTTGCAATACTGCTGGAATGTATCGCCGCAGTTGAGATCCTCACCGTTTTTCATCGATACGGCCGATGCCTCGGCACCGGTGGCTACATATTTGTGGCGGGTATACACATATTCCACCGCGCCGCAGTCACTGGTGACGAATCCGTCAAAGCCCCACTCGTCGCGGAGTATGTCGATGAGCAGCTCGTGGCTTGCACCGCATGGGATTCCGTTCACGGCATTGTATGCACTCATTATGGAGCGCACATTACCCTCCTTGACAGCCATTTCAAATGCCGGAAGGTAATACTCGCGCAGGTTGCGGTCGTCCATATCCGACGATGTATTTGTGCGGCCGCCCTCGAAGTTATTTGCAGCGAAATGCTTGGCTGTGGCTATGGTCTTGTAATGCTTGGGATCATCGCCCTGCATACCCTTGATGTATTCGACGGCGATTTTACCGGTAAGGAACGGATCCTCGCCGTAGTTTTCCTCGTCGCGTCCCCAGCGCGGGTCACGGCTCATGTTGATGGTGGGACACCAGTAGATCAGGCCCTTTCCGTTGTCGTTGTTGTAGATGCGGGCTTCATCGGAAATCACGGTAGCCACATCATATATAAGGGGAAGATTCCATGTCGATGAAATAGCTTTCGACACGGGAAATGATGTTGCAAGACCCGAACGGGCTACACCGTGGATGGCTTCGTTCCAGTAATTGTAGCTTTTGAGGCCGAGGCGCGATATGGCCGATGTCTTGTGACCGACCTGATCGATTTTTTCAGCGAGTGTCATGCGCGACACCATATCGGCGGCACGCTCCTCAGGCGAAAGCGTCTCGTCCTGATAAGGATAGGTCTCTCCTATAGCCGCTCCGCACGATAGAATCGCAACTGACGTCAGAATGAAGATTTTTTTCATGGAAAATGAATGGATAAGTGATTGGTAAGTAATTTTGTCTACGCAAATATAAGAAAAATCCCCTGATATCCAGAGGATTAAAATAGTTAATATAAGTTAATGACAAGAAGTCAGTGACCCCTTATTGTATTTACGGCGCCACTGCCTTATTGTAATCGGCTTTCAAGATCACTTGCCATAGCGGCAGCAGCTTTTCGGCCGTCGCCCATAGCGAGAATCACGGTGGCTCCGCCGCGCACTATATCGCCGCCCGCATATATGGCGGGGATTGACGATTGCATCGTCTCGTCATTGACCGTAACGGTACCGCGACGCGACACTTCAAGCTCAGGTATAGCGTTGGGTATAAGCGGGTTGGGCGACACACCCACACTCACTATCACGACATCGACATCGATATTGTCCACTGCTCCGGGAATCGGCTCGGGACTGCGGCGGCCTGACTCGTCGGGCTCGCCGAGACGCATGCGCTGTACTTTCATGGAGCACACCCTTCCGCTTTCGTCGGCAAGGTATTCCACGGGGTTTGTTAATGTCAAAAACTCAACTCCTTCCTGACGGGCATGTTGTATTTCTTCGGCTCGTGCAGGCATCTCGGCTTCACTGCGGCGATACACTATCATGGCGCGTTCGGCACCGTGCCTGCGGGCTGTGCGCACCGAATCCATAGCCGTGTTTCCACCGCCTATCACCGCTACCCGCTTGCCTGTCAGCACAGGAGTGTCATGCCCCGGCTTCCCGGCACCCATGAGATTGATACGCGTAAGGTATTCGTTGGCCGACATCACGCCAATGAAATTCTCACCCGGAATGCCCATGAAACGTGGAAGGCCGGCACCCGAGGCTACAAAAAGCCCTGCATATCCGTCGTCCATCAGTTGTTCAAAGCTCAGAGTCTTGCCTATCACGCAGTCTCTCACGAACTTCACACCCTCGCGGCGCAGAGCATCAATCTCCACATCCACCACCTCATTGGGCAATCGGAACTCGGGAATACCGTATTTAAGCACGCCGCCTATCTCATGGAGCGCCTCAAATACCGTCACATCATACCCGCGGCGCCTCATATCGCCGGCAAACGACAGTCCGGCCGGACCCGATCCCACCACAGCCACTTTCACTCCTTTTTCAGGTGCGGCCGGCGCAGCGGCGGCAACGGTAGCCGGGTTATATCTTTCATTATCGGCGGCGAAGCGCTCGAGATAACCTATGGCGACGGGGTTTTTCTTCATCTTATGGTATATGCACTTGCTCTCGCACTGGCGCTCCTGTGGACACACTCGCCCGCACACAGCCGGAAGCGCACTCGTGAGTCTCAACACCGAGGCGGCCTCATGGATATCTCCGCGCTCAATATTCTTGATGAAACCGGGTATATCGATCGACACCGGGCAACCTGTAACGCATTGCGGATCGGGGCAGTCGAGGCAGCGGGTAGCCTCAAGCACAGCCATCTCGCGGCTCAGACCGCGGTTGACCTCGCGCGAGCATGTCACGCGGTAGGCGGCATCGAGTTCCGGCATCGACACGCGGGGAATCGATGTGCGCTCCTTCACCGGAACTGATTCCCTCAGTTGGCGTCGCCACTGAGAGTCGCGGCTCGACAATGTATTTTTATCTGTCATGGTCAGTTGTAGGATTTCAGTCTCATTATCATTTCATCAAAGTCAACCTTATGGGCATCAAACTCGGGCCCGTCGATACACACGAACCGTGTGCGGCCGTCGACCGTCACGCGACAAGCTCCGCACATTCCCGTGCCGTCGACCATAATGGTGTTGAGCGACACCATAGTGGGAATACCGTAACCGGCTGTAGTCTTGGCCACGAACTTCATCATTACGGCAGGGCCTATCGCCACCACAAGATCTACCTTCTCGCGGCCTGTCACACTCTCCACGCCGGCAGTGACGAGACCTTTCGTGCCCGCTGAGCCGTCGTCGGTCATTATTATCACCTCGTCGGAATATTCAGCGACCTCTTTCTCGAGTATTATGAGCGAGGAATTGCGCGCCGCAAGTATCGATATCACGCGGTTTCCGGCCTGCTTCATGGCCTTGACAATAGGAAGGAGAGGTGCCACACCCACTCCGCCGCCGCAGCACACCACCGTACCGTAGCGTCTTATGTCGGTTGCCTTGCCGAGAGGTCCCACGAGATCGGTGAAGCTGTCGCCCGGCTCGAGAGCGCATATCTTATGAGTGGAAACGCCCACATCCTGCACCACGAGCATGATGGTGCCACGGTCAGTGTCGGCATCGGCTATCGTGAGAGGTATACGCTCGCCACCATCGCCCGTTCTCACTATCACGAAGTGACCCGGACGCCGCGACGCTGCTATAAGTGGCGCCTCGACTATAAACTTCACCACTTTTTCCGAAAAATATTCTTTTTCCAATATTTTATACATGGTATTCAGATTAATGAACTGATTTACACTTATTACAAATTAACATTTCGTGTAAGTTTTTGAGGCGTTTTCGAGCTTTTTGAGGGAGCGATGGGGACTCCATCGAGACCGATAAAAGCGATGGAAACGGCCAAAAAATCACCGAAAGGTTAATCGTATGGTCATATCAGTTCATGTTGTCATATTTTGAAATAAGTTTAAATCAGTTCAATGGTGCAAAAATAATATTTTTCTATCAAAACGTGCAAAAAATCCCTTAACTTTGCAGTGACAATGAACCAATCTTCGAGTAATACCCGACTTAACGAACTTGCGGAGTCGCCCGTAGGCTCGCTGCTCTTCCGCTACAGCTTCCCGGCTATCGTGGGAATGGTGGTGATGTCGCTCTACAACGTCATCGACCGAATTATAATAGGACAGGTAGTGGGGCCTGAAGCCATCACGGGTCTCACCATCACGTTTCCGGTGATGAATCTCACTGCAGCGCTCGGCATACTCGTCGGCGCCGGATCGTCGGCCTGCGTGTCGATCATGCTCGGTAGCGGCGACCGCCGCTCGGCAAGCATCGTGCTGGGCAACGCGCTTACCCTCACGCTGATATTCGCCACACTATATATCGCATTTTTCGGCACCTATCTCGACGGGATATTGCGCAGCTTCGGGGCGAGCGATGTCACCCTCCCCTACGCGCGCGAGTTCATGACCTATCTGCTGCCGGGATTGCTCATGACCAATCTCACGTTCTCGTTCAACAATATCATGCGCGCCTCGGGCTACCCCATCCGCGCGATGGTAACCATGCTCATAGGCGCGGGTTGCAACGTGGTGCTCGCTTACCTTTTCGTGATAGTGTTCAATCTCGGCATCAAGGGAGCCGCTATCGCCACAGACATATCCATGACAGTGTCGATGCTCTTTGTCATGGCACACTTTTTCAAGAATGACAGTACGCTACGCTTCCATCGGGGCACATTCGGGCTGCGATTTCATATCGTAGGGCGCATAGTGGCAATAGGTGCGGCGCCGTCGCTGGTCAATGCCGCCGCATGCTTTATCAACGTTATCATCAACCGCTCGCTCTACGACTACGGCGGCGATATGGCCGTGGGGGCGGCGGGCATATTCACTACGTTCACATCGCTGCTCACCATGGTGTGCGTGGGCCTGTGTCAAGGCATGCAGCCCATCGTGGGTTACAATTACGGAGCGGGCAATCTCCACCGCCTCAACCGCTGCTACTGGCTGGCAGTGGCCGTGGCGACAGCGGTGACAGGTGCCGGTGCCGCTGTCGGCTACACCATGCCCGGATATATCGCACGCGCATTCACCACCGACACCGTTCTTATATCCACTACCGTTCAGGCTCTCACCATTGCGATGACAGCATTTCCCGTGGTAGGATTCCAGATAGTGTCGACCACATTTTTCCAGTCGATAGGCTACGCAGCCAAGTCAATATTCCTCAGCCTGTGCCGTCAGGTTCTCTTTCTCATACCGCTGCTGCTATGGCTGCCGCCCTATTTCCAACTTGCAGGTGTATGGATGGCATTCCCCATCAGCGACATCATCGCCACCATTGTCACGGCCATCATGATCGCCACCCAGCTCCACTCCCTGCGGAAACTTCATCAATAATCCCCGCGGGAGAAATAAGTTTTAAATCCTATGGATAAAAAGGAACAGCCCCTTAATTATCAATCATTAATCATTAATCATTAATCATAAGACCTCCACGATTTCGCCGGAATCGAGATACCAGAGGTAGCCGCGTACATTTTCATAGCCCATCTCGGCGAAGCGATCCATATACCGGCGTACCTGACGGCGGTAGCGCGACGGATTTTCCTGTCCGGTCTTGTAATCGATGATGTCGATATTTCCGTCGGCTGTCCACACCACACGGTCAGGACGGTGTTCCTCGCCGTCGACCATAACGGGGCGCTCGATGAGCACACGTTCGGTATCTTCAAACCAGCGGGCAGCTCTGTCGTCGCTCAGCAGACGATGGGCCGTGGAGCGAACTTCGTCGATTTCATGTGCCGGGATTTCACCCTCACGTATCATTTTGGTAATCACCGTGTCCACCTCGTCAAGCGAATGAATACGCGCCATAAGGTCGTGAATCACTATACCGCGGCGGCGCGCATTGGCAAAGTCATATCGGCTCACATCGTCGACCCGCGTGCCGTCCCACAGGTCATCGCGGTCGCTGCTCCAGTATACGGGCATTTCTTCAGCCACAGAGGGCGTGAGAGCCGTCACGTCGGCTTTCTTGTCGACGCCGGCAACGGTGGGCGTGCCTATCTCCATGATTCCGTCGCTGCCTGTCGCAAGCGGCATGTATTCCGAGCCCTTCTCCACCGGAACTTCCGCTGAAAGATTGGCTACATAGTCGGGCGTGCATGCGGCGATGGCATCTCTCACATAGTCGGCCACCGAGGTACCGCGGGTTACGGCCAACCCCACATACAGACGGTCGACCGCTCGGGTGAGAGCGACATAAAACACATTGAGCTCATCCATCAGCACATCGCCCTGCAGCTTGAGAAATTCCTGTTGAAACGGTGTTCCTTCAAGCGCCGAGGTGCAGTTTATGGGAATGAAGGGTGGAATGATATCGGAGGGAATGCCAGGTATCTCGGGCATTTCAAACCATTTCACCTCCTTCACCGTCACCTCTTTGGCTCCGGCAAACGGAAGCAGTACCACCTTGTATTCGAGACCCTTGGCCTTGTGGATGGTAAGCACTGAAAGCGATAGATCGTCGGCTACTCCGGCCACAGGTGTACGGTAGCCCTTTTCGTCCCACCACTCGAGAAACGAGCGGATGTCGCCGTTGCCGTTTTTCACAAAATCATTCACGAGATCCTGAAATGCGCATATGAACAGATTCTGCGAAAGGCGGTCGGCGGGAGTCACATAGCGGGTAATGATGCGCTCTACCACCGTGGGGAGATTCAGGCAGTTGACAGCAATGGCTTCCGAGGCGATTTCCTCGATCACTTCAGGTGATGAAAGAGCCTCGATAAGCGAGCGCGACGCAGTGAGATTGCGACTGCGGAAAAACTCGTAGCGATTGAGCAGCCGCGCTATCTCGCGCCGCGATTTCTTGCGCGACGAGGTTACATCATCGGTAGCAGTCAGGAAACGTAGCACACTGATTATCAGCCTCACCACACCCGACGACGAAACGAGTATGGACTGGTCGCTGACTATGCGCACGTTCTTAAACCGTCCCTCTTCGCTCTGAAGACGCATCAGATGTTCGATCACACGCTCACCCTCCTTGCGGGTGCGCACGAGCACGGCCACATCCTTGGGCTTATAGCCGGCATCGAGAGCCGACTGCAATTCTTCGGTCATGGCATCGAGCATCGCGGCACGGCGTTCGTCGCCCGACATCTTGCCGAGAGCATCGAAATCGCGCACTTTCACGTATCCCTGATGGCGGATATGCTTCGGCGACACGAGCTGCACCACATTTTTATATAACTCAGCGTTGCCCGTCACCGAGGCAAGAGCCATGAAAAGAGTATTGTTGAAGCGCACCACTTCGGCTGAGCTGCGCCAGTTGGTATTCTCCTGCGGACTCGTGCCTCGCGAATCACATTCTCCCTCAAACGCACTGTGAAGGTTCATGAGCAGCCTCGGCTCGGAATTGCGGAAGCGGTAGATACACTGCTTCTCATCGCCTATCACGAGACAATCCTTACTGCGGCTCATGCTCGTCTCCACAAGCGGCAACAGGTTTTCCCACTGCAGGGGCGATGTATCCTGAAACTCGTCGATGAGGAAATGCTCGAGCTCCTGCCCCAGCCGCTCGTATACAAATGGCGTATCATCCTTACCAATGATGCGGCGGAGGATGGCGTTGGTATCCGAGAGCATGATGGTGGAATTTTCCTTGCGGTAGGAGCTTATGCACTCGTTGAGGCGCTTGAGCAATCCCAGATGAAAAAGATTGCCGCGCAGTATTTCGAGAAACCGGGTCGATTCATATCCCTCGGTCACGCAGCGGCAAGCCTCGGCTATAAGAGTGTCGAGGTGAGCGGTGCGGAGCGGGGAACTCACACCTGCTTTCAGATATGCTTTGTCGGGATCGTCGAGGATGTTGCGTGGCGTAGCGCCGGGATCTTTGCCGTCGGCGCGGCGTCCTTTGATCCAAGCTTTAAGCATGCCCAAAGTATTTTTCTGAAGAACCCCTTCACAGCCGCATGCAGCGATATGCTCCACGGCGGCCGAGCAGGCGTCAGCCGTAGCCCGGCGTGCAGCCCCTATCGCCGATGCGAGGTGCTTGTCGAAATCCGTGAGGCGCTGAGGGTCGTCGAGATAATCCATGATCTGCTTCTCATTGTCCACGAATGTCTCGCCCGAAATATTTTTGAAGAATTTGATCAGATTGGCATGAAGCTGCGATGAGCGGTTGAATACGTTGAACGATCCACCTTCGGCCACCTTATCGGTCATATAAGTCTCAAGCCAGCGAAGCAGATACATATTGTCGCGGGTATTGCCGTCGCGCAGATTGAGGCTGCTCAACATTTCATCGACACCGAGGGCTATCACGCGCTCGTCGTCAAGCTCCACCTCATAATTACCGTCGATTTCAGCCTCGCGGGCAAATGTGCGCAGCACGAGCTGAAAAAACGCATCGATAGTGCTTACATTGAATGAATTGAAATCATGCAGAATGTCGTCGAGCGCACTCGCAGCCGCCTCCATAAGCTGCCCGGCCGAGCAGCCGAACAACTCGCGCAGATAATCAAGGTAAGGGCTTGGAGCAGTCCATCCCGGCTCACGTCCGGCCAGCACGGCAAGCTCGTGAATGATGCGACCCTTCATTTCTTCGGTAGCCTTGTTGGTAAACGTAATAGCGAGTATGTGACGGTGACGCGAACCGCCGCGGCGCGCGAGGCGGTAGATTCCGTCGTCACGCTTCTCACCGAGTATCAGCGTGATATATTCGCGGGCAAGAGTGAATGTCTTGCCCGACCCTGCCGAAGCCTTGTATATTTTCAGCATTTCACCCCCTTGACCTTGTAACCCTGCTCCTTAAGCAGCTTTGCCACTCGCTCGCGGCAGTCGCCCTGAATGAGAATCTCGCCCCCGCGTGCCGAGCCGCCTGTGGCGAGGCGCTGCTTGAGATGAGCCGCCACTTCGCGAAGTTCGTCGTCAGTGCATGTAAATCCCGAAAGAATCGTGGCTTGCTTTCCGCCGCGACCCTTGCGCTCATAGGAAATTTCTATCACATCCTTGCGTGACTGACTTGACTCAGGTTGCTCCTGAACGGTTTCAGGAGAATCGTCGACGGGGAGCGACGATCCGAGGGCTGCAAGACGCGATTTCCAGTCCTGTGTATCCATCACATAGGTATTGAATCAGGTTCTTCCTCAGGCCACGGCATAGGATCATCGATATTCTGCGCTATGGCGGTGAGAGTCATCGAGTAGGGAATGTCGGCCACCGGGCACTCGGCGTAAAACGCTCTTGCCGAATCGGCATCAGCCTCAAATGCGGCATGATAGCAAGCCACAGCCTTGCCCACGTTGTCGAAATCGTCGTGAGTGTAAGCTTCGTTGAGCTTCATGTGCACTATCGAAAGGCGTCCGAGTTGCGAGGCCGTAAGCGTAGCAGAGGTCATGTCGGCATCGAGGGCGTAGGTAAGCGACTGAGCGTCGGCAATGCGGCCGTCGGCCATAGCCTGCTCGGCATCGCTGAGATTGGTCTCGAACCGGCCCGAAGCGTCGGAGCATGCCACAGCCACGGTGATTGCGAGTGCCGAGAGTAATAATATAATGTAATGTTTCATTTCCTTAACTGGTATACATAGTTTATACCGTCGTTTTCGAGCGACAGCTGATTGTTGACAAAGGACAGCACTTTCTTGCCGATACGGTCGGGTATATCGCCTATAAGCTCCCTGTCACCTTCCCACTGCAATGTAGACGGGTCAAGGGTGATAAGCAGCGAGTCGCGCTTCACATCCCACCGGCCGGTGACGCTGTAGGTGAGCACATCGGGACGCACAGCCCTTAAGGTGCATGTCCCGTCGGGGTTCAGCTCCATGAGCGGCGTAGTATCCGATACTTCCGGAATATAATAATTGCCCACGATCTTCTCGGCCTCATCGGAAATGGGGCTGCATGCCACGGATAAAGGTAATGCAAGAAGGGCTATGAGTTTTTTGGGAATCATGATATGATCGGCTGTTTGCCTACAAAATTACGACATATTTTTGGCTTTGGCAATAAATCAGCGATTTTTGAGTTTATATATTATAACTTATTGATAAGATGAACAAGATCCTCCACATACTGACTTTAGCGGCAATCGCAGCCTTTATTCCGCTGGCTGCCAGCGCTCAGAAAGATGATTTCAACCCTATCCAGACCGGTGTGAACTCCCTCGGCATAGCCCCCGACGCCCGCGGCGCCTCGATGGGCGACCTCGGCGCGGCAACCGACCCCGACGCCAATTCACAGTTCTGGAATCCGTCGAAATATGCGTTTGCCTACAGCAAGGGAGCCGTATCGCTCAGCTACACCCCTTGGCTCCGCAAGCTCGTCAACGATATCTTCCTTGCCAATGTGGCCGGCTACTGGAAACTCGGTCAGGAGGACAATCAGGCCATATCGGCATCGCTCCGCTACTTCTCGCTGGGTGAAGTGAGCACTTCACAGGCAGGCGAGACCGGCGCGCAGACGCTTAATCCCTACGAAATGTCGTTTGACGTGGGCTACTCGCGCAAGCTGTCAGAAAAATTCTCGATGGGTATCGTGTTCCGATACATCTATTCCGATCTCGGCTTCTCCGACAGCGATAGCGACCAAGGCACGGGTGCATCGGCATTCTCAGCCGACATTTCAGGTTACTACACCACCTATCCTATGATAGGCCGCAACGAGTGCCAGTGGTCATGGGGATGGGATATTTCCAATATCGGTACTAAAGTGGCATATAACCACGGCGACAATCCCGCATTCCTCCCCACCAACCTCCGTATCGGTACATCGTTCACATTCCCGCTGGCCGACTACCACAACCTTTCGCTCAACCTCGACCTTAACAAGCTGCTCGTCCCCTCGATGCCCCGCCGCGTGGACTTCGCCGACGATACCGAAGGTGAAATCGAGTATATCGAGTCCTATTCCAAGTGGCAGAACATGTCGCCGTTCACCGGTATATTCAAGTCGTTCACCGACGCTCCCGGCGGATTCAAGGAGGAACTCAGGGAAATATCTTGGTCGTTTGGCGCCGAATACAGCTACAACCAGCAATTTTTCCTCCGCGCGGGCTACTTCTATCAGGATGCCACAAAGGGTAATCTGCAGTATTTCGGCCTCGGTGCCGGCTTCGCCCTCAATGTGCTCCGTCTCGACGCATCCTACATGCTCGCCACCGCGCAGACCTCTCCGCTCGACCAGACTCTCCGCTTCACACTGACATTTGACATGGACGGTCTCCGCGAACTCTTCGGTCGCCGCCGATAAAATCACAGATATCCATTAACTCATGAACGACTTCCGTATAGGTTCGGGATATGACGTGCACCGTCTCGTCGACGGCCGTGACCTTATACTTTGCGGTGTAAAGATACCCCACGCTCAGGGACTCCTCGGCCACAGCGATGCCGATGTTGCTCTCCATGCGCTATGCGACGCTCTGCTTGGCGCGGCCGCTCTGGGCGACATAGGCAAGCATTTCCCCGATACCGACGACGCCTACAAGGGCGCTGACTCACGGGTGCTTCTTCGCAAGGTTGTAGAGCTTCTTTCGGAAAATCATTTTGACATTTCCAACGTCGACATCACCATAATAGCCCAACGGCCACGTCTGCGCGACTATATCGACACCATGCGCTCCAATGTAGCCGCCGATCTCGGTATAGACCTTACCCGTGTGTCGGTCAAGGCCACCACTACCGAGCATCTTGGTTTCGAGGGACGCGGCGAAGGCATAGCCTCGCAAGCTTCGGCCTTAGTGGTACACAATCTCTGATATTCCTGACATGGGACGCCTGCTTAAGATTCTGCGCGTGGTTGTTGAGTCGGTCATATTCGGCCTGCTCACATACTCCACCGTGCGTGTCACGAGCAGTTTCGCCCCGGTAGCCTCTTTCCTTTCTGAAATCCAGTTTATTCCTGCCACCGTGACTTTTTCCATGACCATCATATTGTCATGGCTGGTCATCACGCTTTTGTTAGGTCGCATCTATTGCTCGACCGTATGCCCGCTGGCAGCCGTGCAGGACGCCGCGGCGCGAGTGTCGATTACCGCACGCGGCCGCAAATGGAAAGGTTACACGTATTTCCGGCCACAGAACCTGCTTCGCTATATATCGCTCGGCGTAGTATTTTTCGCGCTCGTGTGCGGCTTTACCGCCATATTGCTCATATTCGACCCGTTCACCATCTACGAGCGTACGATTGCCGGAGTGAGCGGAGGTAATTCCATGCTGTCGGCGCCGGTCAAAGCCGGGGCGGCAGGCACTGCCGGATTCATCATAGCATTTACCGTGCTTGCGGCCATCAGCGTTTTTGCAGCCGCAGGCGGCCGCACTTTCTGCAATACACTCTGCCCCGCCGGAACGACGCTCAGCTTCGTGGCGCGCTACTCGATATTTCATATCGACATCAACCCCGACAAGTGTATACAATGCCGCCGCTGCGAGCGTGTGTGCAAGGCTCATTGTATCGACGTCCCCGCCCATACGGTCGACTCATCGCGCTGCGTGGTGTGCTTCAACTGCGTAACCGGCTGCCCCAACGATGCCATCAGATATACCTCCGACCGTCACCGCCTCTCCTACCCTCTCATGCAGAGCATCGACGGCGCCATTGCAAGTGCCTCGGCCACACCCGACACCGACGGTGAAGCCGTCACCTCAGTAACCGACAATATTCCTACTGATGAAAACATATCTTGACCTCCTTGACCACATCATCACCCGGGGTACCGACAAGGGCGACCGCACGGGTACAGGTACCCGCTCCGTGTTCGGCTACCAGATGAGATTTGATCTCGCCGACGGGTTTCCGCTTCTCACCACCAAGAAACTTCACCTCAAGTCGATAATCCACGAGCTGCTGTGGTTTCTCCGTGGTGACACCAATGTTAAATACCTTCAGGACAACGGTGTGAGGATTTGGAACGAATGGGCAGGCCCCGATGGTGACCTCGGACACATCTACGGCTACCAGTGGCGCTCGTGGCCCGACTACAATGGCGGCCATATCGACCAGATCAAGGAAGTGATCGAGCAGATCAAGTCCAACCCCGACTCGCGCCGGCTTATAGTAAGCGCATGGAACGTAGCCGATCTTCCCGGCATGCATCTGCCTCCGTGTCATCTGCTTTTCCAGTTCTACGTAGCCGACGGCCGACTTTCGCTCCAGCTCTATCAGCGCAGCGCCGATTCATTTTTAGGCGTTCCGTTCAATATCGCCTCATATGCGCTGCTGCTCATGATGGTGGCTCAGGTCACCGGACTAAAGCCGGGTGAATTCGTTCACACTCTGGGCGACGCTCATATCTACAACAATCACTTCGAGCAGGTGCGCGAACAACTTTCACGCGAGCCACGCGCGCTGCCACGCATGAAAATCAATCCCGACGTGAAAGATATATTTGACTTCAAGTATGAGGATTTCACTCTCGAGGATTATAACCCTCACCCCCATATAGCGGCAAAAGTTTCAGTATGACACCAACCATCATCGTAGCCATTGACCGCGAGGGAGGAATAGGACGGGGAGGTGACCTGTTATTTCACATCTCCGACGATCTGCGCCGTTTCCGCCGTCTCACAACCGGTCACACCATCATCATGGGGCGCAAGACATTTGAGTCGTTTCCAAAAGGCCCGCTGCCTGACCGCCGCAACATCATCATCACCCGCAACCCTTCATATAAGGTAGAGGGAGCCGAGACCGCCTCGTCGCTCGAACAAGCTTTGGCCATGAGTGAGAGCGATGACAAAGTTTTCATAATAGGAGGCGGCGAAATATACCGTCAGGCACTCCCTGCGGCTTCATGTCTTGAAATTACGAGTATCGACGCCGTGGCCGATGCCGATACATTTTTCCCTGAGATAAACCCCGGCGAATGGATGCTTGCGGCTGAAGAACCGGCGGCCACCGACCCGAAAAGCGGTGTGACTTACAGGTTTCTTACCTATTTGCGAAATTCATAAATTATCCCTAACTTTGTACCCGGTAACCGAAACGGCTTGGTAGTTCAATGGATAGAACAAGCCTCTCCTAAAGGTTAGATAGGGGTTCGATTCCCCTCCGAGCTACAATAACGCCCCGCGCACCGGTCAGTGCGCGGGGCGTTTTCCGTCATCAGTACACCCTACCGGTATAAACCACGCGAGGCCCCGATTGCTCCGAGCCTCGCGCTGTAAGGTATGTGACAATGAATTACTTCTTGCGACGGTTGCCGTAGCGGCTCATGAACTTGTCCACACGACCTGCGGTGTCGACGAGCTTCTGCTTGCCGGTGAAGAAGGGGTGAGACGAGCTGGTGATTTCAAGCTTAACCAGAGGATAGGTTACGCCGTCAACTTCAATTTCCTCGCGGGTAGCAACTGTAGAACGGGTGATGAAGATCTCATCGTTGGACATGTCTTTAAAAACTACTTCGCGATAGTTGCTGGGATGAATATCTTTTTTCATTGTCGTTGAATATTTTAAATATCAATTTTATTATTAGAAAACCGCGCTGGTAAGACGCACTTTCTCGTAATGGCGGTGCAAAGATAGCTATTATTATTTAACCCACAAAACTTTACTGAAATTTTCTTCACGATTTTTATCGGATAGCACTGAAATTTCCACAATTTTAGTTATCTTTGTCTATATGAAAAATGCCACATCCCGCTCTCCGCTTTCACCCCGGCAGCACGTTACCGAACTGATAAAGTGGATGAGCACCGACGTATATGAGAAGAACCATATTATCGCCATCGCGCTTCTGTGTGCAGTGGCGGGTGAGAACATATTCCTGCTTGGCCCTCCCGGCACGGCCAAAAGTATGGTGGCGGCGAGGCTGAAAGGTGTGTTCAGCGGCGCGCGATCGTTTGACTATCTCATGTCGCGCTTCTCCACCCCCGACGAGATTTTCGGCCCCGTGTCGATATCGCGGCTTAAGAAAAACGACCGCTACGAGCGTATCACCGAGGGGTATCTGCCTGAGGCTCACGTGGTGTTTCTCGATGAGATATGGAAAGCCGGCCCGTCGATTCAGAATACCCTGCTCACCGTAATCAACGAGCACACTTTCTACAACGGCGGTATACCGGTGAAGATACCCATGAAGGTACTCATAGCCGCATCCAATGAACTTCCGGCCCGCGACGAGGGGCTTGAGGCGCTCTGGGATCGATTTCTCATGCGCATGATTTCCAACTGCATCCACAGCGAACGCGATTTTTTCAGGATGCTCGTTTCGCCGCAGCTTCCTCCCGCGCCCCCGGCTAACGAGCTGCTCATCACCGATGAGCTCTATGATAAATGGCAACGGGAATCGGCCAAGGTAAAGCTGTCGGATGAAGTCAAGCAGGCTATCAGCTTCGTGCGACAGCGCCTCAACAAGCTCGAAGCCGACGACGGTAACAAACTGCGGTTCTACATAAGCGACCGCCGCTGGCGCAAGGCATTCGGGCTCATGCAGACCTCGGCGTTCCTGAATGGCCGCGACACCATCGATCTTTCGGATTTCTTCCTGCTGGTCCACTCGTTCTGGAACGATATCGACGCCATCCCCGCCGTGGTGGAGACATTTGCCGAAAGCCTTACCGCGTGGCTGCGAAATGAAATCCACGAACTTGAGCTTAACATACGCCGCTCCGTGAAAGGCGATGCTCCCGCGGCCGCGAAAGCTGCCGGGCCGGAGCGAAGCGAGCCCAAGATATTTGACTATTTCTACTTTCAGCTCGACGGACATCCCGCAGGTAAAGTATATTTTTCAAAATACGATTACTCCACCCTTGCCGACTCGGCGCGTCAGGGTGTGCTCTATCTCGACACCGTCCGACAGAAAATGATGCTGCGGGCGCTCATCCCGGGCACTCAATTCGACGCCAAGGCCCAGAATGCAACCGACGTGAGGCAGATAAGTCTCCGCCGCTCTGAAACAGGGGTATATGTCGACGGCATACACTTTCCGTTCGTGACCGACGGCAAGACCGCTTCATCCTCCTCCCCGGCTTCCGAATCTTCTGGAAAAAAGTCACGTTCACTGAAAAATCTGCCTGTATACCAGCGCGTGAAGGCTATGGAAAAAATGCTTTCCGATCTTACCGCCCGATGGAACGCGTCCTCAAAATCCACATGGGAAACCGACCCCAATATCTTTCTTCCGCAGGATGACCGCGCGGTAATAGATAAAGCAGTCAAGGAAGCCGACGGACTGATACGCACAGTAGAGGTAAAACTGAAAAACCTCCGCTCGATGCTATGACGCAGTATACCGACACCGATTCGCTCACCCTCCATTATGCCGAGGTATTTGATTTCTATCTCGAGGAACGCAAACTGCCTCCGGGCACTGATCACACCGACGCGCTGCTTGAACCGCTCACCGATATAGCCGACGATTACCGCGACTTAGCCGAGACAGGCACGGAGATGGGTGAGGCGATACGCGCGGCGGCAAACACTGTCATGGGCGAACTCGTGGATCAGTTTGCCGACCTTGACTCGGAGGCCGAGGGCGAACTGCAACTTATCGACCGATTCGAAAATGCTTCACTCGAAGACAAGCGCGCCATGTGGCAGCAGGTAAAATCCACGATAGAACACGGATATTCGGTGCTCGATGTGAATCTTCCCGGATATATCGAGCAATTTGCCACCGAGGATCGCGAGGCCGTCTTCGCTGCTCTCATCGGCGACTGGCGCGAGGCTTGTCAGGCTAAAATTGATCGGTTGAGACAATCAATAATATCATCGCGCAAGCAGCAGATAAAGATAGCTGTAGGCAATCTTGCCACTGCCGATATGGAGGAACGCCGGGAGGTAGCCGCTCTGTCGCGCAAGTATCCGGTAATCGAGGAACTTGCCCGGGAGATAGGGCGCGCACGCACATCTCCTTCACTGACTGTCGACTCGGTTTTCTACCGATTCCTCCCATCGTCAGTATCGCGCAACGATTCAGGCAAGGAAATCGATGCCGTAGTTACGGGCTGCGATGTGAGCCGTGTGCTTCCGGCCGAGCTTTCGATGCCCGACGATGTTTTCGACCACAAATTTGTGGCGAGACAGTTGCAGCAGTTTGACAGCCGCTCGAAAAACGATCCCCGACGCACTGAAGAGCACCGCCCTGCCCCACGTCTCACCAAAGGGCCGATAATCGTAGCCGTCGACACAAGCGCATCGATGAAAGGCCAACGCATGAAAGTCGCGTTTGCGGCTGTGAGACAGCTCGTCGCCATAGCCGCGGCCGAGCATCGCCCGTGTTACCTCATATCATTTTCCATCCGCGCAAAGACAATCGATCTCGCCTGCCACCGCAACCGCATTCATCTGACCGACTTCCTCAACGATCATTACACCGGCGGCACATCGGGCGAGGAGATGTTATCCAAGGCTATCGCCGCTCTCCACACCGATACCTACGAGATGGCCGACGTATTGATAATAAGCGACCTTCAGTTTGACCGGCCATACCAGGGTACACTTATGGCGATTCAGAAGGAGCAGGCTCTGGGCACTCGGTTTCATGCGCTACAGATAGGTGAAAGCTGTCATCTTTACAATAAAATTCTCGACAGAATATGGCAGATAAAGGCGTAGAAAACAAGTATATAATCAATCCGTCCTTCCGATTGCGCACGTCACATCTCAGCGTGGCATGGCACGAGGTCGACGCTCCGACGCTTAATGCCGAGGGGGTCATTACCGTGCAGGGGCGGATGGCAATGAAAGAAAACGGCAACGTGGTGGTGATGTGTGAATATCATGCCCCGCAACTCGATATCATCTACTCGCCCCTTACCGAGTTTGACACTCCGAAAGTACAGAAATGGCTTCGCGAACTGATGCGCGACGTCATCACCGACCGCGCCCGTAAGATTCTTCCCGACCGCGTCAGATACTGGGAAAACAAGAAAGGCATGCACGGTAAAGGAGTCATTGTGAAGAATCTGCGCAAGAACGTGCTGGGATGTTGCACCGGCGACAATGAGATACATCTGCCTCCGTTTCTCGTGATATTCAAGCAGGAATGGATGGACGGTGTGATACTTCACGAGATGGCCCACTATATCCATAAACATCACCGCAAGCCTTTCTGGGACCTTCTTTCGCAACTGTTAGGCACAGATGCGCGCAAAGCCGACGCCAAGACCGACATAGCGCTTTCGCCATATTTCGACTACTACCGCTACCTTACTTCGTGACGTAGAATTTTGCCTCATAGGGAGCGAGGCGCATCCGGCCATCCGTGACCGGTGTAATTGTGAGCCGTGACGGATGCCACTCCTCTATTTCCTTGCCGCTCGCGTCGCGCAGGTCAAGTGGTCGGCCAATGGCCTCGGGAGTGTGATTGTATACATAGTAAATCTGCCGGCCGTCATTGAGCGCGCGGTGAAAGAACATCACCCGGGCGGCATCGTTGGCCAGTCCGTCAAGCTTTATGTCGGGAGCGAAGTCCACGTCGCCCACCTTTTCCCCGCGGTCACATCTCACTATCTTTGCGCCCTCGGCTGAAAGTGCGTCGAGTTTGGCGGCCATATCGGGAGAGAGGGAGCATCTTTCGGGAACTACAAGTGCCCGGTAGCGCATTCCGCCCTCGACATCGATGCCCCCGTCGGGTGACGACGACATGCGGGTAAGCAGCGCTTCGGCCGATGTTACGTCAAAATTATATCCGTCGGGTATCTCAGGCAATCGGTAGGCCATGGTCTTTACGGGAGGATCGGCACCGAGAAGCACACACAGGTCCACTATAGGACGCCCCTGACGCAACATGGCAGCTGTGCGCGCCTGAATATCCCAGAACCCACGCGACTCATCCCACCGGGGATGAAATCGATGAAACACATAGGGATGCGCCGTGCCCTCATCGTCGAGCTTGCGGTGCAGGTAAGGCTGACCCTGCGACGCGCACACCACAAACTCATTGATTCCGCGACACCAAGCTATCGAGGCGATCCGCAGCAGTTCGTCCCATGTAGAGGAATAAGGCGTGTCGGTAAACGCCTCGCCCGACGCTATGGGGCGGCCGTAAAGGTGAGCAGCCGAAGCGGCATCGAGGCAGTCATAATTGCCGTCGGTCTGATATGCCCAGAACTCCCCCTGCGGCTTCGGTACACGCCCACGCGCCGCGATATTGTCGGTGGAGATATTGAGCATGGCCTGCGAGGTATAGTCCACACTGTCGCCGCGGCACAGGTCAGCAAAAGTACCGTAATAATTTTCCGCTATGGTCGCGGCTACGAGGCGGCGGAACGCAAGCAGACAGCTGTCGGTCTCCTCGCGGCTTCCTACTATATAACCGGCGAGCATAGGCACGAGTTGCTCCACCGCCCTGCCGGTGGCGTCGGCAAGCGGCTTCTCGAATCCCGCGGTCCAGTTCTGCACTCCCGCCTCGTGGCTGTCCTGTATCATGCCGAGCAACGGTATTCCTGCAGCTCGCAGCGTATCGGCTATCGGGCGGAAATAATTGTCGAAGTGCACGCGGGCAGCCTCGGCGCTCATCACGTCGGCCTCATATCCGAGCAGATTGCGCCGGCCATGCTTGGTGCGGGCTCCCGTGGGGGCATAGCCCATCCTGATAATGCGCCACGTTCCTGCCGGCAACGTCACCGAGTCTCCCTCTATGGCGAGGGAAACGATATTTTCCGGAGCCACCGCCCCGTAATCGCCTCCGCGAGGATGAGGATACACGACCTCGGTGCGCAGCGCCGACTGCATCTCGGAATTATCCGCGATATCGGTCTGATATACCGCGACATCGCATATACTTACCGGTTTGAAATCCGGTGCCTCGGGCGGACGGTCATACAGCCTCAGACGAAACCGCGTTGATGTCACGGCGGGAAAACTTATAGACCTGCGGCGCGACTTGTGGCCGATATTGTTTTCCACAGGAAGCAACTCGACAGCTTGCCGCCACTCACCGGCATCATCGAGATACTCGAGATACCCCACCGGGGGATATTCCGTATATTTGGCAGCAAAATATCGTCCCGCGGGAGTCCCGGGAATATTCATAGAGCCTGTCGAGCCTTTGCCTCGCGGGGTGATTTCATAGCTGATTCCCCTCACGGTCACAGGCTTTTCAGTCACATATTCAACCACAGTGTCGTTTCGCGTAATCTGCACCTGACCGTTAAGGATTTTTATGGGTGCGAGTGAAGCGTCGGCCGGAAATACCACTGCAGCTACGTCGGCATATCCGTCGCGCTCCTCGGGGCGACGGATATGAATCCGTGCGGGGACATCAAGAGTAACGAGCGTATCGGTAAACACGGTTTTCTTCATGGCGAGCTGCGGCGTTATCCACGGACCTCCGGTGACATAGCCGTTTCCTGCGGCCACCTCAAATGTCAGTCCGAAATCAGCGGCGCGGCGGGCGGCATATTTGAGTTCGCGCCACCACTCGGGGCTCATGGATTCCGATGCTCCCTCACCTTTACCGTGCACCTGATCATACCACACGACCCCGCCTATACCCTTGTCGCGAAACTCGCGGAGGTCGGCGTCGCAGCCTTCGGCGGTAAACGGAACCTCGCCCTGAAACCACCACACTTTCGTGCGTGCCTCGGCGGGGGGATTGAAAAACAATTCGCGCAACGCATCGGCATAACCTGTCAAAGCCCACGCCATCGCCATTAGGAATAAAAGAAGTCTGTTCATAGCACAACAAAATTACGCAATTCTTACTACCTTTGCACGCGATTTTCAACTTTTATCATCATGGCTGCGACAAAATCCTACTCTGTTGACATGACCCACGGCGGTCTGGCCGGGAAAATCATAATTTTCGCCCTGCCACTGATAGCATCGGGTATTCTTCAGCAGTCGTTCAACGCTGTCGACGTAGCTATGGTAGGCCGCTTCACCGGGCCTGAAGCCATGGCGGCCGTTGGAAGCAACGGCGTGATTATCAGCATTCTCGTCAATCTCTTCTTGGGTATAGCCATAGGTGCCAACGTGGTTATAGCCAACTATATAGGCATGAAAAACAATATCGCCACGGCGCGCTCGGTAGCTACCGTGGCGGTGGTATCGCTTCTCAGCGGCTTCATATTGCTCATTGCCGGCGTCACTCTCGCCCGCCCCATTCTCGAAGCCATGAGCGCGCCTCCCGACGTGATCGACGGTGCAACGCTCTACCTGCGCATCTACTTCCTCGGCATGCCATTCATCATGGTCTACAACTTCGGTTCGGCCATAATGCGAAGCATGGGCGACACGAAGCGCCCGTTTTACGCCCTGCTCGTAGGAGCACTTGTCAATGCCGCCCTCGACTATATATTCGTGAAATATTTCTCAATGGGAGTAAGCGGAGTTGCCATTGCCACCGTGATAGCCAACGGGGTCAACGCCGCCATCATCGTGATTCTGCTCCGCCGCGAGCCCGAGCCGTTCACCCTCCATCTCCGCCGCCTCACGCTCTCGGTCCCCGACCTCATCAAAATGCTGAAAATAGGTGTGCCGGCCGGTCTGCAGGGCATGGTGTTCTCGATATCCAATATCTTCATACAGACGACAGTAAATTCATTCGGCTCGGCGGCGGTAGCGGGATCGGCTGCCGCGCAAACCTATGAATCATATTGCTACTATATCATAAGCGCTTTTGCCGCATCCACCATCGCATTTACTGGCCAGAACTATGGCGCGGGATTGCTCGACCGCTGCCGCAAAGTGCTGTGGATATGCATGGGGCTTTGTGTGGCAGTGGCCGGAGCCGCCAACATGATTATATCTTACAATGCCTCGTGGTTCCTGAGCGTGTTTACCGACAATCCCGAGGTCGCCCGCTACGCCACCGAGCGCATCAATTCCGCCCTGCGCTTCCAGTTTATCGCGGCAAGCTACGAAATATCGGGAGCCTACATGCGCGGACTCGGCTACTCGATGACCCCGATGTTGCTGACGATACTCGGCACATGCGTGCTTCGGATCGTGTGGGTCTATACCGTCAGTGCCCGTTACCACACCTTCCCCGCCCTGTTGCTCGTATATCCAGTATCGTGGGCCGCGACAGGCGCCATAGTCATGACCGCCGCCCAAATAGTCACCCGCACAGTCCGCCGCCACCACACATCCCTCGCAACACAGCCGTAATCATCCCCATCCTCCGCCCCTCCAGTAGGGACGCTCACTCGGGAGCGTCCGGCGGAGTACGAGGCGCGACCGCTGCGAGGAATGGAGTTCGGCATATTCATTACACGTACTCGACCGCAGTCGCTAATTGAAACAATCATCACCCCAATTGGCTACATTGTTCTCAATATAACGGGCAATATTATCTCCATCGACTGAGCCGCGTATTATATGGTCGTGGTATCGTGGCTGCCAACCAAATGGTAAATTCTTTCGACGCGCATATTTAGTAACGAGTTGTTTGAAACCGCCTACCACTACTGAAAGCGGCGACCTTTTCAAAGGCGTAGGAGCCGAATCTTTATATCCGTATGATCCATCATCCCGAAGGTGTGAGGATATATATACTATTGCATGAATATGATTGGGCATAACAACACTTTGAAGTATACGGCAGTATTTGTAGTGTTTTTCGATTGAGCAAAGTTGCTCAAAAGCATAATTGCCGATTTCTGTCATTATCATCTCACCATCATGTATTTCCCCAAAATAATGCCTTTTACCGGCAGTACAGATAGTTATGAAGTAACAACCTTCACCATAATCATGAAAATCGGCACGGGGAGATTTTCGAATGGGAAAATCAAATTCAGGAAATTTCATTAACGTACTTAGAGGTTTAACATTTCACAAAAATAACGATATTATTCTGACATTCCAAAAATACCTCTTTGCTCCGCCGTAGATACAATAAATCACATCTCCAGTAGGGACGCTCACTCGGGAGCGTCCGGCAGAGCAAAAAGGTAATTTCCCCCGCATCCATCGCCGTAGCAATCGCCGTATTCCCCGCCGGACGCACCCCAGTGTGCGTCCCTACAAGATTGAATATTAGGTGATTAAACTAATCATACCCAAATACTCTACAATAGCATCACAAATCGCATCTCCCGAGGGGCGCTACACTGGAGCGCCCGGCTGAGCAAAACGGTAATCTCATCATGACCTCAATTACCAACGTCGTAGGTTAACTGATAAGTATCATTCGTGAGAGCCGTGAATAACATCATGGAAAATCGAATACATTCATTATCCAATATCATTTTTTTCTTATCTTTGTGCAATGATAGTAAGGTCATGAAGAATATCAGCACACTGCTCACCCGAATTAAAGAAATCATCACAGGTATCGCTCCCGCTGCAAAAGTGATACTGTATGGCTCCTATGCCCGCGGTGACGCAAGACCTGATTCTGATATTGACATCCTCGTGCTTCTTCCCGACAGTTATGCAGGCACTGAATTTGTCAAGACCAAATTCGATATATCCGACAATCTTTATGACCTGTCATTGGCTGAAAAAGTGGATATTTCCCCTTTAATTATCGTGCCGAAAGTTTTTTATGCCCGCAAGACTCCTTTTACCGTCAATATAGCTAACGAAGGTATAGAATTATGACAGATCACCTTGACCCACAATCACGCATTGATCTTATAAGTTATAAGTTGGATAAAGCCCGTAACACTATAACTGAATCAAAGTATCTTGCCGATGCCGAATACTTCAATACGGCCATAAACCGCCTGTATTATTCAGTATATTACGCGGCTTCCGCACTAATGCTTTCAGCCGGATTGGAGGCCGCCACGCACAAAGGCATCAAGAATATGCTCGGTCTGAAATTTATTCATCCCGGAATCCTGCCAGTGGAATATGGCCGCATATATCAACGACTTTTCGATTGCCGACAGGAAGCTGACTATGAAGATTTTGTTTATTACGACAAATGCACTTACGACGAGCTGCTTCCACTCGCATTGAAATTTATTGATACCATCGCTGCCTTAGTCGCTTCACGGTAGTATTTCAACCGACGGTTTGCTACTGCCGATTATCGTTGGAATCTGACGGATTTTTTATTATCTTTGCGGTAAATATTTTCTAAATGGATACCTCCACCCGCATCAGATTCGTATTCATCGCCGCGCTGTGGCTCTTGCTGTGCTATATCGTCATAGCATCGCAGCCATTTACGCCGTGGATTGCATTCGTGCTCGTGACTTCGGGCATAGTAGTGTGGGTGCCGCTTTATAAGAAGTATATCAAGAATGGCAAACGCGACAAATGACTCTGCATCCCAAGCGCCGCTTTATCCGCTCCTGAGCGGTATTGACTCCCCGGCCGACCTTCGCCGATTGCCCGTAGACCGGCTTCCGGAAGTGTGCGATGAACTGCGACGCTTTCTTATTGCTTCTCTCTCCAAGAATCCCGGACATTTCGCATCTTCGATGGGTGCGGTAGAGCTTACCGTAGCCCTGCACTATGTATTCAATACTCCCTATGACCGTATAGTATGGGACGTGGGGCATCAGGCCTACGGCCATAAGATTCTCACCGGCCGCCGTGACCGCTTCGAGACCAACCGCACTCTGGGCGGTTTGAGCGGATTTCCCAATCCCGCCGAGAGTCCCTACGATACTTTCACGGCCGGGCATGCATCCAACTCCATTTCGGCGGCCTTGGGTATGGCCGTGGCTTCGCAGCTGCAGCCCGACGAGCCGAAACGGAATGTGGTGGCCGTGATAGGCGACGCCTCGATAAGCGGCGGACTCGCCTTCGAGGGGCTTAACAATGCAGCCAACTCCAATGCCGACCTGCTCATAATCCTCAACGACAACGATATGTCGATCGACCGCAATGTGGGTTCGCTCAACTCCTACCTTGCCCACATGACGGCGTCGAAAGCCTACAATAATTTCCGCTACCGCACCTACAAACTCATGCGCAAGCTGCATCTGGTCAGCGACCGCTCCCGCGGCAAGATATTGCGCTTCAACAACAGCCTGAAGTCACTCATCACCGACGAGCAGAATATCTTTGAAGGGCTGAATATAAGGTACTTCGGACCGTTTGACGGACACGATACCGAAACACTCGTCAACGTGCTCCGCGACATCAAGGACATGAAAGGCCCGCGCATACTGCATCTGCGCACCGTGAAAGGCCGCGGATATGCTCCCGCCGAAGCCGATCCGGCCCACTGGCATGCTCCGGGACGCTTCAACCCCGCTACGGGCGAGCGCATCACGTCGCCGGGCGAGAATCAGAAATATCAGGATGTATTCGGCAAGACACTCGTGAATCTTGCCGCAAAAGATCCGCACATAGTTGGCATCACCGCCGCCATGCTTTCGGGTACATCTATGATAATGATGCAGAAAGCTTATCCTGACCGCACGTTTGACGTGGGCATTTCCGAAGGGCATGCCGTGACATTCGCCGGCGGATTGGCAAAGGACGGCATGCGCCCGTTTGTAGCGATATATTCATCATTTCTCCAGCGCGCCTATGACCACATAATCCACGATGTAGCCATTCAGGGACTCCCTGTGGTACTTGCCATTGACCGCGCCGGCATAGTAGGCGAGGATGGAGTGACGCATCACGGGGCATTTGACCTCGCATATCTTCGCTCTATTCCCGGAATAACCGTAAGCGCTCCGCGCGACCCTCAATATCTCAGCCGACTTATGCTTACAGCCGCCGGAGCTACCGGACCGTTTTCCATCCGATATCCGCGTGGAGCAGGGAAAAACCTTGAGCCGGAGATGAAGGAGCTGGCGCCGCTGCCTGTAGGCCGTGGCGAATGTCTGCGCGAGGGCAAGGATATAACCGTGCTCACCATAGGCACGGTGGCCACCGACGCAATAGCTGCCATCGACCGTCTCGCGGCAGAGCGTCCCGACATTTCAATAGCCCACTACGACATGATATTCCTCTCGCCCATCGATGAGGAGATACTCGCCGAAGTAGCCGCCAAGGGCACACCTGTGGTCACCGTGGAAGACGGCACGATAAAAGGCGGCCTCGGTTCAGCCGTGCTCGAATGGATGGCCGATCATGATTTCAGCCCCGTGGTGCGCCGTCTGGGCATGCCCGACCACTTCGTCACTCAGGGCACCGTGGCGCAGCTCAAGGCAATGTGTGGCTTTGATGCCGACGGCATATACAATACACTCCAATCCTTAATACCCGCCGCCCGATGAAAATTGTGATCGCCGGAGCCGGTTCGGTAGGCTCACACTTAGCCAAGATGCTCTCGCGCGAGGAGCAGGATATCACGCTCATCGACAACGATACCGAGCGTCTTGCCGCCATCGACGCCAACTACAATCTGCTTACCGTAAACGGCAATCCCACGTCGTTTCAGGTTCTGAGTCAGGCCCATATAGAAGGGTGCGACCTGTTTATCGCAGTAATGCCCCACGAGACACGCAATATTGTGGCATGCGCTATAGCCAGCAGTCTGGGTGCAAAAAAGACGGTGGCCCGCGTCGACAATTTTGAATACAAGATGCAGGCCCACAAGGACTTTTTCGCGTCGCTCGGTGTGGCCGACGTAATATATCCCGAGTATCTCGCAGCCATGGAGATAATCACCGCGCTCGAACACAACTGGGTGCGTCACTGGTTTGAGCTTCACGACGGCGAACTGATAATCGTGGGCGTGAAGATTCGCGACAACGCCCCCATCATAGGCATGCAGCTCAAAGAGCTCGCCATGACACATCACTCATTTCACGTAGCCGCAATCAAGCGCAATCACGAGACCATCTTTCCGCGCGGCGACGACTTCATCCGCTCCAACGATATAGTATATTTCGCCACGAAGCGCGAGGATGTCGACAAACTCGTCGACATATGCGGCAAGCTCTACCGCCCCATACGCGACGTGATGATTATGGGAGGAAGCCGAATCGCCATCCGCCTCGCGCATATGGCCGGTGACCGGTATAATTTCAAGATCATCGACAATGACCGCGACCTGTGCGTAAGGCTTGCCGAGAAATGCCCGCAAGCTGAAATAATCAACGCCGACGCCCGCGATATCGACACCCTTAAAGAGGAAGGCATCTCGTCGGCCGACGCGTTCATAGCCCTTACCGAGTCGAGCGAGGCAAACATCCTCACCTGCCTGTCGGCCAAAGAGTTCGGAGTGATTAAGACCATTGCCGAGGTGGAGAATCTGCAATTCATTTCCGAGGCCGAGAATCTCAATATAGGCACTATCGTCAATAAGAAGCTGCTGGCCTCGTCGCGCATATTCCAGATTCTGCTCGACACCGACACCTCCACCTCCAAGTGCCTCGCGATGGCCGACGCCGAGGTGGCCGAAATAGTGGCCCGCGAGGGCTCACGCATCACCCGCGCTCCGGTCAAGGACCTGCGGCTGTCGCGCGACATGACCATAGCCGGTCTTATTCGCGACGGACACGGCAGCCTCGTCAACGGTAACACTCTCATTCAGCCCGGCGACCACGTGGTAGTGTTCTGCCTCAACGGTGTGATACATACGGTCGAAAAACTGTTCTCATAACTCTCCGCACCTCATCATGGCATTCTCAAGTTCAGCCTCGATAAATTTCCGCGTGCTATTCAGGGTGATAGGATGGCTTCTGCTTATAGAGAGCATCTTCCTTGTGGTGCCTCTCGTCACCGCAATCATCTATCATGAGAGCGACTGGGTGGCATTCACCGTGGCGCTCGGAGCCACACTTGCCGCCGGCCTTTGCATGACCTCATTCATCCGCCCGCGCAGCAACAGCATGCGCAAGCGCGAGGGATTTCTGCTCACGGCATTGGTGTGGGTTTTCTTCTCGATATTCGGCATGATACCCTTCATGCTCATGCAGGAACCCCTCGATCTCTCCGACGCATTTTTTGAAACCATGTCGGGCTTCACCACTACCGGAGCCACCGTGTTCGGCTCGATATCCCACCTGAGCCACGGCATAATAATATGGCGCTCGGTGATGCAGTGGATTGGAGGCATGGGTATAATACTGTTTACCCTCGCCGTGCTCCCTATGCTCAACAATAACGGCGGCATGCAGATGTTTAACGCCGAGGTTACAGGCATAACCCACGACAAGCTACGTCCCCGCGTAAGCTCCACGGCCAAAGGCCTCTGGATGGTATACATAGGTCTTACCGCCGTATTGTTTCTGCTTCTGCTGGCCGGGCCGATGAATGTGTTTGAATCGCTCTGCCACGCATTCTCCACCATGAGCACAGGCGGATTCTCCACCCACGATGACTCGCTCGTGGCATGGGACAGCGATTATGTGCTCACCGTGGTCACCATATTCATGTTTCTCGGCGGTGTCAACTTCGCCCTGATATTCCGCGCCCTCCACGGCGACCTGCGGCCGGCGTGGCAAAACGATACGTTCCGTGCCTACGTCAAGATAATCCTTGTCATGTATGTGCTTTTCACCCTATCGGTGATAGGCCACGGACAGATTTCATCGGTAAAATCCGTCACGCTCGAGCCGCTATTCATGGTAGTGTCCACCATCACGTCGACAGGCTACGTCACGACCGGATTCGGCAACTGGGGTACATTTGCTCTCGCGCTCACTTTTGTACTCATGTTTACCGGTGCATGCGCAGGCTCTACCAGCGGCGGCGCCAAGATCGACCGCATGCTTGTGCTCGGCAAGCACTCGCGCAACGAGATATACCGATGCGTGCACCCCAACAATATCTACACCGTCCGCTTGAGCGGCCGGGCCATGTCGCCCGACCTTGTGTCGAAAGTCATCATCTTCCTCTGCCTCTACTGCATCATAATTTTTTCAGGTGCCATCATACTCACAGCTATGGGAGTGCCGCTGGTCGACGCATTTTTCTCGGCATTCTCCTGTATCTCCAACACCGGCTTCGACACCGCCATCACAGGCTACGGCGCGCAATACGACATCATCCCCGCCCTCGGCAAATGGGTACTCTCGCTCATAATGCTCACCGGCCGCCTCGAAGTATTCACCATCCTCCTTCTCTTCACCTCCACATTTTGGAAGAAATGATCTCCCGCCCCTGCCACGTCCAACACCCGGCCCCTCCTGTAGGGGCGCTTCACAGGAGCGCCCGGCAGAGCAAAAAGGTAATTTCGTAGTGGCCAACCACCTTATATTCAGGGCTGGAAGCCCGTCGTTGTCCATAACCGCGGGTGAAGCCCGCGGACAAGTGCCCCTGAGAACTTGAGCTGCGGAGCTGCGATGTCTTTTTAGCTTTCCCTTCGCTACCCTCAGCGGATTAACGGTTTTTTTTTGCCTCTATATAAAAAATTATCACTAACTTTGCAGCCTGATTAATACGAAACTAAACCCGTCAAATAACAAGTATGAAAGCTTATGTATTCCCCGGTCAGGGTGCTCAGTTCGTAGGCATGGGCAAAGACCTCTACGACAATAATCCCGTGGCCCGCGAAATGTTTGAGAAAGCCAACGAAATCCTCGGTTTCCGTATCACCGACATCATGTTTGAGGGTACCGACGAAGACCTCAAGCAGACCCGCGTAACCCAGCCCGCCATCTTCCTTCACTCCGTAATACTCGCCAAGACTCTTGGCGAAGACTTTACCCCCGACATGGTTGCCGGCCACTCGCTCGGCGAATTTTCGGCTCTGACAGCTGCCGGCGCGCTGTCGTTTGAGGACGGTCTGCGTCTCGTGTCAGCCCGTGCTCAGGCCATGCAGAAAGCCTGTGAGCTCAAGCCCTCTACTATGGCGGCAGTGCTCGCTCTCCCCGATGAGAAAGTCGAGGAAATCCTATCGACAGTTGACGGCGTGGTTGTATGCGCCAACTACAACTGCCCCGGCCAGATCGTGATTTCGGGCGAAGTCGAGGCCATCGACGCCGCTTGCGAGAAACTTCTCGCCGCCGGTGCAAAACGCGCACTCAAGCTCAAGGTGGGCGGTGCATTCCACTCACCCGTGATGGAACCTGCACGCGAGGAACTCGCCAAGGCTATCGAAGCAACTGAGGTACACGCACCTTCAGTACCCGTATATCAGAACGTCGATGCCCTTCCCCACACCGATCCCGCCGAAATCAAGGCCAACCTCGTGGCTCAGCTCACTGCTCCCGTGCGCTGGACTCAGTCAGTCAAGAACATGGTAGCCGACGGCGCCACCGAGTTCATCGAAGTAGGCCCCGGCAAGGTACTTCAGGGACTCGTTGCCAAAATCGACCGCAACGTAGCCACTTCAGGCCGTCAGTAATAAGACATACCGAAAAATACGGTGCCGGCATCTCAATGATGCCGGTACTTTTTTTGTATATTTGCACTGCCATGAGAAATCTTATTTTTACAATTCTTGCAGCAGCCGCGCTCATATTGGGGGCGCGCGAATCGTATAACTTCAACAGCGACTGGCTGATATCTCCGGGCGACGGAGAAGGGTATGAAGCCGTGGGATTGCCCGATTCGGCATGGCGCCGGGTCACCCTGCCACGTGCATTCAATCAGGAGGAAGCATTCAGGCTGCGCATCGACGACCTCAACGACACCGTGGTATGGTATCGCAAGCATTTCCGCATGCCCGCTTCGGCAAGAGGCAAAAAGGTTTTCGCGGAATTTGAGGGTGTGAGACAAGGCGCCGACGTATATCTCAACGGCACTCACATAGGTCTGCACGAGAACGGTGTGATGGCTTTCGGCCTCGATCTCACCCCATACATTGACTTCGACGGTGAAAACGTGATAGCCGTGCGCACCGACAATGACTGGCATTACCACGAGCGCGCCACCGGAACGGAATTTCAGTGGAACAACACAAATTTCAACGCCAACTATGGCGGAATACCCAAAAATGTATTTCTTCACCTGACCGATTCCGTATACCAGACACTCCCCCTGTATTCCACTCTCGGCACCACCGGCACTTACGTCTACGCTTCCGACATTGACATTCCCTCCCGCTCGGCCACGGTAAATGTCGAGTCGGAGGTGAACAACGAAACATCTTCGCCCGCCGAAGCCGCGCTGCTGGTGAGAGTAACCGACCGCGACGGCCGCCCCGTGGCAGAATATCGTGGGGGAAATGTAATGATCCCCGCAACTTCAAGAGCCACAGTATCGGCCTCGGCTCACCTCGGCAATCTTGATTTCTGGAGTCACGACTACGGCTGTCTCTACGACGTGACATCTTCGCTCATAATCGGCGGCGACACGCTCGACCCGGTAGTTACACGCACGGGATTCCGCAAGACCCGTTTCGACGAGGGAAAAGTGTTGCTCAACGACCGGGTGATACAGTTGAAAGGATACGCGCAACGCACATCCAACGAATGGCCCGGTGTGGGTATGTCGGTTCCACCGTGGCTCAGCGACTACTCCAACGGCCTGATGGTGGAGAGCGGTGCCAACCTCGTGAGGTGGATGCACGTGACGCCTTGGAAACAGGACGTGGAATCGTGTGACCGCGTAGGGCTTATTCAAGCCATGCCGGCAGGCGACGCCGAGAAAGATGCCGACGGCAGGAAATGGGAACAGCGCGTGGAGCTGATGCGCGACGCCATCATCTACAACCGAAATAATCCGAGCATTCTGTTTTATGAGTGCGGCAACAAGGGGATAACCGAATCCCACATGGCCGAGATGAAAGAGCTCCGCGACACGTATGATCCACATGGCGGCCGCGCCATAGGTTCGCGTGAGATGCTCGACAGCCACGAAGCCGAGTATGGAGGCGAGATGCTCTACATCAACAAGAGTGCCCGACAACCTGTGTGGGCCATGGAATATTGCCGCGACGAGGGATTGCGCAAGTATTGGGACGAATATTCCTACCCCTTTCATGCCGAGGGCGACGGGCCGCTCTACCGCAACGCTCCCGCCAATGAATATAATCACAATCAGGATGTATTTGCCGTTGAACTCGTGAAAAGATGGTATGATTACTACCGGGAGCGCCCGGGCTCGGGTAATCGCGTTAGTTCGGGCGGTGCAAAAATAATTTTCTCCGATACCAACACACACTTCCGCGGTGCCGAAAATTACCGACGCAGCGGTGTGACCGACGCAATGCGTATTCCTAAAGACGGCTTTTACGCCCATCAGGTCATGTGGGGCGGCCCGGTGGATTCCGAGCTGCCGCGCACCCATATCACCGGCCACTGGAATTATCCTGACTCGACGGTTAAGCCTGTATATGTGGTCAGCAATTCTCCGGCGGTGGAACTGCTACTGAATGATTCAGTCATAGCCCTGCGCGACACTCCAGAATACGGATTCCTGTTCACGTTTCCCGACGTAAGTTTTCATCCCGGCCATCTTGTCGCAAGAGGTCTGGATATGGCGGGCAAAGAGCAGAGCCGACATGAATTATTCACCGCAGGAAATGCCGCGGCGCTGAAACTATCGCCCATGACTGCCCCGGAAGGCATGAAAGCCGACGGCGCCGATCTTGCTCTGATACAGATAGAAACGGTAGATGCCGACGGCCGACGCTGTCCGCTCGACAACCGCCTTGTCACATTCTCCGTTTCCGGCGAAGGCGAGTGGATAGGTGGCATAGCGCAGGGGCCCGACAATTATATAGGAGCATCATCACTGCCTGTGGAATGTGGCATCAACCGCGCCCTTGTACGCTCCACAACCACACCGGGCACCATCACCGTCACTGCTTCGGCTGAAGGATTGGAGCCGGTATCAATAGAAATCGACACACGCCGTACAGCTTGTGAAAACGGCCTGTCGGCCATAATGCCGTCCTTCGGTCTGAAAGGCAATCTCACCGCAGGTCAGGCTCCATCGACACCAACCTACTCCGACAGGCTGATTTCCTTGCCAATAGCTTCGGCCGAAGCTGGATCCAACGGGCAAAACGCCCGCTCAAGTTTCGATGATAATGAAAATACCTCTTGGCAGAGCGACGGCGACCTTCGCAACGCATGGATCACTTACCGTCTCGACCGTCCCGCAGCAGCATTGGAAATATGCGTGAAACTTCCGGGATGGCGGCGCCGCTCCTATCCGGTCGAGATATATGCCGACGGCAAACTGCTCGTCAGCACCGCCACGCCCAAGACTCTTGGTTACGTGCATATCCCCCTGCCCTCACACCGGCCTGCCGGATCTTATACAATTATGCTCAAGGGGAGTGCCTCGCTCAACGATGCTTTCGGCCATATCACGGAGCTTGATGCCGCCAACAATGCCGAGTCAACCGAATCATCAGGCCACACCCTCGGCATAGTGGAAATAGAATTTCTTTCACCTGTACACTCTCCCCATGATTGAACTGAAATCAGAAAATTCGGCCTCCGTGCCCGCGGGTATGGAGACAGTCTATACCGGGGCTTTTCCTCCCGAAGAGCGCCGTCCTTGGAGCGACCTGCTCCGCAGGGCCGATTCCGACCCGCGTTTCAGCCTTTACACCATAATGAGCGACGGCATCCCGGCGGGACTGATTACCGTGTGGAATCTCGGCATCGCCCGCTACGTGGAGCATTTCGCCATCGATCCAGCAATGCGGGGTGCAGGTATAGGACAGGATGTTATCAAGAAAATCATATCCATGCCGGGAGCTCCTGTAGTGCTTGAGGTTGAGTCTGAATCCACAGGCGATACCGCCCGCCGGCGCATCGGTTTCTATACACGCGCCGGACTTACGGCACATCATTTATTTTCCTACATCCAGCCGCCCTATGCACCCGGCCTCCCCGAGGTTCCCCTCACTCTCATGACCTCGTCACCCCTGCCTCTTGATGACATCACAGCGCTGCTTCACCGCGAAATCTACGGCAAAATTCAGGACGACAAGTCTTAGCCACACTGCAATTTTTAAATTATTTTAGTAATTTTCTACATAAATCAATAAAAATTGCAAAATTTTCTATATCTTTGCAAAAGAAATTATAGAAGTTATGCGTTGTTTTAGGGTTTCCATATTGATTCTATCGCTTGCAACCGTCGTGATGGCCGTTGTGGCCGGATGCGTCAACAACACTTCCTCATCCAAGATTGTCACCGTTACGCTGCCGCCTCAGAAATATCTGGTGGAGCAGATAGCCGGCGACAATGTTGAGGTGAGATGTCTGCTTTCCAACGGCGCCAACCCCGAGACCTACGATCCCACCGTCACCAATATGATGAATCTCGACAAGAGTATCGCTTATCTTCGCATAGGCAACGTGGGATTTGAAGAAGCAGTGCTCGAAAAGATTGCGCTTGCCAATCCCTCGCTACCCATCTACGATATATCCGACGGTATAGAGCTGATTACGGGAACTCATACACACACCCACGCCCATGCAGGAGAGACCGTGGAGCATGTAACGCCCGATCCCCACACATGGACTTCGGTGAAAAACGCCCGCGTAATGGCTTCCAACATACTTCAGGCTCTCAAGGAAATCGACCCGGCGAATACCGTGGAATATAACGCCAACTACGAGCGGCTGGTAAACCGTCTTGATTCGCTCGACGCTGATTTCAGCGCCCGGCTCGCCACTGCCGGACATCCCGCTTTCATCGTGTGGCATCCGTCGCTCAGCTACCTCGCCCGTGACTACGGCCTGACCCAGATAATTGCCGGCGGAGCTGAAAACAAGGAATCATCCGTGGCAGCCGTGCGCGAGGCTATCGACAAGGCTACCGAATCGGAAGCCAAGGTATTTTTCTATCAGAAAGACATCGATACCCGCCACCTCGCCGCACTCAATTCATCAATCAACGCTACTGAAGTCGACATCAATCCCCTCTCGGGTGACTGGGAGACCGAAATGATAAAGATTGTCGACGCTCTCACTGCAAAATGACTCCCGACAGCACACTGATAACACTCTCTGACATATCGCTGCGCCGCGACAGCCGCGACATTCTCAGCGATGTGAACCTCACCGTGAACCGCGGCGACTTCATTGCCATCACCGGGCCCAACGGCGGCGGCAAAACAACCCTTCTGCGCATATTGCTGCGCCTCATCAGTCCTACCACGGGAAAAGTGGAATACTTCAGCGGTGGCAAAGGAGTGAAAAATCTGCCCATAGGCTATCTGCCTCAGAAAAATATGGTCGACTCGCGTTTTCCCATCACTGTGGGCGAACTGATCGCATCGGGTCTGCTCGGCTGCGATAAATCAATACGATCTCAGGAAAAGACGCTCACGGCTGAAATGCTGTCGCTCGTTGGCCTCGTAGACCGTGCCGGCCAGCCCATAGGCACATTATCGGGTGGACAGTTGCAGCGCGCATTACTTGGACGCGCCCTTATCTCCAAGCCTGAAATTCTGGTGCTCGACGAGCCACTGAGCTATGTCGACAAGCAATTCGAGCACTACATCTACGATCTTCTCGATCGCCTGCGCCACACCACGACAATAATTCTCGTGTCGCATGAAATGTCGGTGATCTCGGGCATGGCGACACGCCATTTCATTATCGACCACACGATTTCAGAATGTCATTCGCATCATCACAGCGTCCACTACGACTGTGACTGCGACTGAACGTTGAGCCCTGACAATTTTACCAGACCTTCATCGGCGAGGCGGCGTGCCATCGCCACAACCATATCGGGTTTCACTCCGGCCTGACGTGAGATATAACCTACATCGTGACCTCCCGGCTGCCCGGCAAGGTAAAGCACGGTGGCTCTTAAAGATTCCTCGCCGGCAGGATCGGCCGTGCGTTTTCTGCGCGCCCGGCACACGTCGCACATCCCGCAGTCTTTTTCAGGTTTCTCTCCGAAATAACTCAGCATCACATTCATGCGGCACACACCGTCGCCATATACAAGCTGCTTCATGGCTTCGATGCGCTCCACCAATCTGTCGCGCTGATCCTCATATACCTCGCGCGGTATCACGAGATATCTCGGCTCCTCGCGTGAGGTGGTATAGATAATGTAGGGCGTGGTGCTTCGAGGCACATAATGGATCACATGCAGTCGGCCGAGATAAAGAAGCGACTGATACACGCTTTCGGTGGAAATGTGCATGCGCTCACTCATCACGGTCTCGTTGATGTAAACGTAATCGGCAAACAGACCGGTATAATTCCGCAGCATGTAGTTAAGAACCTGATCGGTGGTATCGTCGAGATTCAGCCCGTAGAGTTCCTCCTTGGTATAAAGTATCATCACCCGCGAGCGCGACGTGGTTTCTTCCACAAACTCTATATATCCCGCGCGGGTAAGAATCTCGAGCGCACTCTTCGCCGGAAGCGGAGGAAGCCCGTAAGTCTCGCAAAACTGATTGAAATTAAACTCGTTGATAGTATTATACCCGCTACCAACGGCTACGTTCAGGAAATTGCCGGCCATTTCATAGACGTGGCCTATGAATTCCTTGTCGGGAAATGCCTCGGCGACCCGTCGGGTGAGCTGTCCCTTGAATTGCCTCGATGTGATGATCACGGCAAACGACGGCTTTCCGTCGCGACCGGCACGCCCCGACTCCTGATAATATTCCTCGATCGACGAGGGCATGTCGATGTGAGCCACCACGCGCACGTCGGGTTTGTCGATTCCCATTCCAAACGCATTTGTGGCCACCATCACCCTCGTCTCGTCGCGTTTCCAGCGATTCTGCTTCTCCTCCTTTTCCTCGGGTGACAGCCCGGCATGATAATAATCGGCGCTTATGCCTTCGGCTCCCAGTGCCGCCGCTATCTCCCGCGTGCGTCGGCGCGAGCGCACATACACTATGGCACAGCCGGCTGTGGAGCGAAGCACATCGGTGAGCATTCTCATCTTATCGTCGACGATTCTCACCACATACGAAATGTTATCGCGCAGAAAGCTCCGGCTCAGCACATTGCGGCTGCGGAAACGAAGCACCTTCATTATATCGTCGACCACGGCAGGGGTGGCCGACGCTGTGAGGGCAAGCACGGGAACATATGGAAACACATCGCGCAACTCGCTGATGCGGAGATATGACGGGCGGAAATCATAACCCCACTGCGATATACAGTGAGCCTCGTCAACCACTATCAGCGACACGTCCATGAGCCTGAGCGTTGACATAAACCTCTCGCTGCGCAGTTTCTCGGGCGACACATACATCAGCTTGGCCTTGCCGAGACGGCATCGGTCCACTGCAAGATTATTCTCGCGCAGGGTCAGACCGGCATGAAAATACACGGCTTTCAGTCCATGATCGCGCAGGTTGTCAACCTGATCCTTCATCAGCGATATCAGAGGCGTCACCACTACGGTGATGCCGGGCAGCATCATCGCGGGCACTTGAAAAGTAATGGATTTACCGCCTCCGGTGGGAAGCAGCCCGAGAGTGTCGCGCCCTTCCATCACGCTCAGGATTATATCTTCCTGCACGGGACGGAAAGAATCATAGCCCCAGTATTTTTTCAATACCGCGCGGGCTTCGTCTCTGATTTCCTGCGGAGTCACTCCTTGTCGATATGGATGGCCTTGACCAGAAGCTGCACGCTCGTAGCGCCGTTGCGGTGCTTGTTTTCCTCAATGGTATAGCAGATGCTGAACGGCTTGCCCGAGTGGATATGGTCGAAATACTGAGCCGAGTTGAATGCGATGCCGTTGAATACCTTGCCGCAGGTTTCGTCCACAAGTTCGAGCTTGATATGCTCGTTATGCCGTCCCACGAGTTTGCTCGTTCCGAAATCGGTCACGCCGCGTGTACAGAACACGGGCTTGTTGTTGCCCGGGCCGAAAGGATTGAACTGGCGCAGCAGAGCGAGAAATTCAGGCGAGATTTCCGAGAACGACATGAAAGCGTCGATGTCGAGCTGCGGTGTAAGCTGCTCGGGCTGGATGTTGGCGGCAACATACTCCTCGAAGCGACGGGTAAACTCGGGCAGATTTTCCTCCTTGAGCGAGAGACCGACGGCATAAGGATGTCCGCCGAAATTCTCGAGCAGGTCACGCACGCTTTCCACGGCCTTGTATATGTCAAAACCCTGCACCGAGCGCGACGATCCGGTGACAAGACCGTTGGAGAACGTCAGCACCACCGATGGCTTGTAATATAGCTCGGTCAGTCGCGAGGCCACGATACCTATGATACCCTTGTGCCAGTTTTTGTTATATATCACTATCGACTTCTTGTCGCTGGTCATTTCGCCGCGCTCCTCGAGTATGGCGTTGGCCTCGTCGGTAATCTGCTTGTCGAGCTCCTTACGGTTCTGATTGTAGCGGTCTATAGCCTTGCCGCGGGCATTTGCGTCGGCCACATCGCGGCTCACCAGAAGCTCGACGGCCTCGATACCGCTCTGCATGCGTCCCGATGCATTGATGCGCGGACCGATCTTGAATATCACGTCGCTTATGGTGATCTCGCGGTTTGACAGTCCGCACACGCGTATCACCGCCCGCAGTCCCATATTGGGATTGGAATTAAGGCGCTTGAGTCCGTGATAGGTCATTATGCGGTTTTCGTCGACCATCGGCACTATGTCGGCAGCTATCGACACGGCCACGAGATCGAGCATGCTCTCAAGCTCAACGGGAGGAATGCCGTTGGAAATCGAGAAAGCCTGCATGAACTTGTAGCCCACACCGCAACCCGACAGATGAGGACACGGATACGTGCTACCCTCGAGCTTGGGATTGAGTATAGCCACGGCGTCGGGCAGAGTGTCGTCGGGGACGTGGTGGTCGCAGATTATGAAATCTATCCCGCGCTCCTTGGCATAGGCTATTTCCTCGATTGCCTTGATGCCGCAGTCGAGTATGATGATGAGTTTCACCCCCTGCTCGGCAGCCATGTCGATGGCCTGCTTCGACACGCCGTAACCTTCGTCGTAGCGTGTGGGGATGTAGTAGTCGATGTTGGAGTAGAAATTCAGCAGATATTTGTAGACCAGCGCCACAGCGGTAGTGCCGTCGACGTCATAGTCGCCAAACACTAAAATTCTCTCCTTGGTCCCCATAGCGCGGTTGAGGCGCTCTACAGCCTTGTCCATATCGGGCATAAGGAACGGGTCGTGCATATCCTTCAGCGAAGGGTGGAAAAATTTTTCCGCCTCTTCCACTGACGATATGCCGCGCTGGGCCAAAAGCTCGCTGATCGGCGGGGTGCCGCTGAAGCGCTTGGCCAAAACGGACTCGTGTTCCTGTTCGTCGGATGTCAGGGGACAGTAGTTCCATTTACTTGTCATTTATGTCGTTTTTTTATTTTCAAGATATGGGGACCTGTCGGTCGACAGGTCATGAGAGCACTGTCTCCGAGACAGTTACGAGGCTCATGGTAGAAGAGAGAATGTGTCCGACACCGTCGTGACAAGATAGGGCCATTTCGTATTCCGGTCTCTAAAGCGCTGTCGGGAAAAGACCGCAGTCCTTCCCCGACACAAAATTAACAAAAAAATTCCGATTTAATCAAATCATTTGTGTTATTAATGATTAACGCGCCTATTTACCGCGTTTCTTCGGCTGATGGTTGAAACGGTACTGAACCGAGAGCATCACGTAGCGCGGAAGTGCGTTGGAGTAGCTTACGGTGCGGCCTGCAGCATTGACGGCATAATTCACGTTTGACAGCTGATGGAGCATGTCAAATCCGTCGAGCATGAACACCCAGCGGCGTGCGAAGGGCGGGTTGTAGCTCAGTCGGGCATTCCATATCAGGTCGCTGCGATCTATCTCGGCCACGCCGTAACCGCTGCGGTTGTACACCATGAAATCGGTGGATATGCCGAATCCGGCAGGGAGGCGGAAATTTCCGATTACACCGTAGCTCACGTGGCGGGCGTTGATGGTGGTGAAGTCGTCGCGGTCAGATGTAGTGCGACGCCCGGTGAATGAACCGCGGGCCGTGATCGACTGCTTGCCTATCTGCCATGTGAAATCGAGCTTCTGTCCCATAACGAGGTTGCTTACCACCGATTTCAGAGGCGCCTGCATATCTACACCTATCATGTCGGCATAGTGCTGGAGGCTTGCATCGGTCACTGACGCGAACGTAAACTGATTGGCACGGCCAAACTGGAGGCGCAGCGTGTTTTCTAACGAGGCGGTATTATTTCCGTCGACATTATATGTGCGGGTGGTGCGCACACCCGTAGCGGTGTCGTATACATATCCGCGGGTGAGTGCATCGGTCACGGTCACGTATCTCACTGTAAATTCTTCATAGATGGGATGTCGGGTCTGCGAGGGCTCGTAGAAGTAGGTGATACGGTTGTTGATATTATATGACGTGCACAAGTCGGGGTTACCCACGGTGATATTCAGCGGGTCGGCATCATTGATCACATCAAGGCGGTGGAAGGGGTCGGGTGTGGTGGGATCTACTTCTATGTGATAGGTAATAGTATGCCTGAAGTCTTTTCTTTTCCCATTCTCATCCTTTTCAGGACCGAAACGGAAGTCGACAAACGTGCGCCATCTACCTGATGTGACAATGAAATTGGTCTGCCTCACGAGATACGAGCGGCCGTCGCGCCAGTAGTCGAGATGCTGATGCTTGAGTGAAAGCTGAGCATACATATTTGCATATATATTCAGTTTATCGTTACCCCAGATATAATTCAGGCTCGGCTCAAGAGAGTGCTTGTTTTCTATCAGTCGTGAGGTATAACTGTTGGCCGGGTCAAATGCATCGAGATAGCTGCCGGGAAGCACGCCATACATACCCATATCCTCAAGCCGCTCGAGGGCATACATATATGAATCTTTCTCATTGTCGCTGAAGCGGTATTCGTAATTGAGCGAGAGACGCACGTTGTTCACCTTCATGCGGTAAGTAAGATTGTTGACCGACGTGATGATATGATTGGGCGAATTATCGAAATACTGACGGCGGCGCACTGCCGGCGTGGCTTCGGCGCCATAGTTGACCGTATAATCGTTCCATCGCTCTTCTTTCTGATTATTGTAGCGGAAATAGGTCTCAAACGACAGGCGGTCGCCCGAGCCGAGCTGGAAGTTGACGCCGGGAGTGGCACGGAGGTCGACCTGACGCATCGAGCCGTCGGTGCGGGTCACGGAGCGGTTGATTACCGCGCCGAGACGCTCTGGATCGGCATCTGTATAAAGTGTCTCTATCACCTCGCGGTCCATCTCCTTCTGCTCGTCGTCAAATGTAGCCGCGAGAGTGTTACCGTCGTTGGTCTTGTGGCGATAGTTGGCTACAAGATCAAGATATCCGGCGACCTTTCCGTTTCTCAGCCACAAATCTACATCGGAATTGAGCTTGGTATCTTTCATATGCGAGCGAGCATAGGAATACTCATATGTATTCGTGTTGCCGAGGAAGTTGGTCTGCGACGTTGTGGTCATGTCATTTGTGCGTAGTTGCTCGAACTTCACCGAAGCCGTTAAATCCACCGTCTCCTCAGGGTTGGTATAAGAATACTGTCCCGAAGCGAGATGATAGCGGCGCGTGCCGTCGGGCATCATGTCAGGCGTCCATGTATCGGCTTTTCCCGGCTTGCGGTTGTCATTAAGATTGTTGACGTTGCCGAGCAGTATAAGGCGCTGAGTGGGCGTGAACCATTGCGCGAACAGTCGACCCGAATACCTGTCCTCCGTACCGATACCGGCTTGGGCATTGACAAGCCAGCCCATGTTGTATTCCTTTTTCAGCTTTACGTCCATGGTGAGATGCTTCACTCCGCTGTCGTCGCGGGTCCACTTCTCTTTTCTGTCCTGACCCTGATATACTTCTACGTTTTTCACCGTATAGGCGGCGATATTCTCAAGCATGAGCTGATTATTTCCGTCAAGAAATTCGCGACCGTTGAGAAGCAGTGACTCCACAAACTGCCCGTTGACCTTTATCTGACCGTCATCGTTCAGCTCCACGCCCGGTAGCTGAGCTATAAGGCCGTCGAGCATCGAGCCTTCGGCAAGCTGGAAGGCGTCGGCATTAAATACAAGGGTATCGCCCTTGTTGTAAAATTTGATTTTCGAGGCGGTAACCGTCACTTCCTTAAGCTGATGAGGCGCACGCTCAAGATAAATCAATGGAACTTCCCTATATGTTTCCCGCTTTCCTAACTTCTCCACCGTAAAAGATATCGTCTGCGGCATATATCCCTCACACACCACGTCAAAAACATACGTCGAGTCAACGCGAGGCACTACCCTATGCCAGAAGGAAGCATCCACGGTCTCTCCGTTTCTCCAAGTTTTGGACTTGCATGAAATAGAGTCAACAGTAGTGCCGGAAGAATCAGGCCACAGCACAAATGCATTCGGAAGATCCATCTTCACAACAGCATCCTTAACTCGTCCTTCAATATATACCTTATCATCGCCTCTTGCAGTCAAAGACAAACCGACGGCAATTATCGCGAACAAAATGCTCAGGAATTTTCTCATAAAGTAGAATAGTTAATAGTGATAAAAAGAGTTCGTATATTGTAATGACTAACGAGATTACAATTATATGACTCCAAAATTATAAAAAAGTGACCTACCCCCCCCCATTAACTTTTATTAACTTATTATTGTACTATTATTGCATCTATCGCCTTTGTCACGGTGCAAAGTAATCATATCGTATTTTTTTGGAGCCGCAAAGCGGCGATGTCATCACCAACCGCGGGTGAAGCCCGCGGGAATAAACACATCCTGACACTGGAGCCGCAAAGCGGCGATGTCGTAATACCATCATATCATTTCTCTTTCATCAAGTTCTAAGTTGGCGAAACGACACAACTCTGACAGTTCGTCAGCAAAATTTCGGCACAAATGATGAGATTCCTGATTGATTATATACCGGTGCACATCATCCACCCTTTCCGGTGACAAACTGCACGCATAATATCCACTAGCCCATCCCTTAAAGTTCATAAAGCGAGAGTCTGCTGCCATCCAGCCACTTGAAAGTGACTTTACATCTTGCATCAACTTAGATAATGAAATCGTTGGAGACACATTTACAAGAATATGTACATGGTTCTGAATACCTCCAATCCTTATCAGATGTGTAGAGGAATCTTTCAACACCTTCCATATATACCTATATAAATCTTCTTTATATTGGAGAGGGATTGTCATTTCACGGCCTTTCGTGCAGAAAACGATATGGAAATACGAAGTAACTTTACTCATGATATCATGAAGATTTTCACAAATATAATACACATTCGGAAGATATACAACATCGCCGCTTCGCGGCTCATATCCAGTGGCATTTCAATTCCGCGGGCTTCACCCGCGGTTATCGACAACGACGGGCTTTCGCCCTTATATTTTCCGTAAAACAGCAATGTCATCACTAACCACGGGTGAAGCCCGCGGGCGAGAGGAAAATGGTTAAGCTCGCGGGCAGAAAACGTCACTCACACTTGATCAGCAGAGCGATTAGGGTTACAAACAGCGCGCCACTAACGGAATGTCCGGTAGTGGCGCGATATTTTGTGCCGGTTGATTATCAACCGATCTTGATTCCGGAGAAGCCCATGAAGGCCATGGCGAGGATACCGGCTGTAACGAGTGCGATGGGCACACCCTTCATTGCCTTGGGTACCTCAACGAGAGCAAGCTGCTCGCGGATTCCTGCGAAGATGCAGAGCGCCATGGTGAAACCGATGGCGGTTGACACTGCATATACAAGAGCCTCGCCAAGCGCGAAGTCTTTCTGCACGCAGAGGATAGCCACACCGAGCACCGCACAGTTGGTAGTGATAAGCGGGAGGAACACACCCAGCGCGGCATAGAGCGCGGGAGCGACCTTCTTAAGTACGATTTCAAGCATCTGCACCAGAGCAGCGATCACGAGGATGAACACGATCGTCTGCATATAACCGAGCTTGAGCGGATCGAGGCAATATGTCTGGAGCAACCATGTAACGAGTGTGGCGATAGCCATCACAAATGTTACAGCCGCGCCCATACCCACTGCCGACGACAGCTTGCGCGATACGCCGATAAAGGGACAGATACCGAGGAACTGGGCAAATACGATGTTATTGACAAAGATTGCCGTTATGATGATTGAGATATATTCTATCATGGCTCTGAGTAGTTTTTATGGATTATTTGGCAGTGCGGGTACGGATAGCGTTGAACGCAGCCACAAGAAGGCCGAGAGCGATAAACGCACCGGGTGCGAGGATAAACATGAGTGCGCCATACTGCTCGGGGTAGATCGAAGCGCCGAATATGCAACCTGTACCGAGGAACTCACGCACGGCACCCAGAATGGTGAGTGCGATGGTGAAACCGAGACCGATACCGATACCGTCGAAAAGCGAATCGCCTACCGAGTGACGCGAAGCAAACGCTTCGGCACGACCGAGGAGGATACAGTTAACCACAATCAGCGGGATGAAGATACCGAGGGCGGCGTAGAGAGCAGGCACATATGCCTCCATCAGCATCTGGAGCAGTGTCACGAAGGTAGCGATCACCACGATAAACGCGGGTATGCGCACCTTGGAGGGCACGAGATTCTTAATCATCGATATAACCACGTTGGAGCAGATGAGCACGCCCATAGTGGCAAGACCCATGCTCATACCGGTAAGTGCGCTGGATGTGGTTCCCAGCGTGGGGCACATACCGAGCAGAAGAACGAATGTGGGGTTATCGGCAACAATGCCGTTGTAGAGTATTCTGAGTTTTGAGTTCATGGGTATCAATTTTTAGAGGCTTTGTATTGATTATATCCCTTATATGCGCGGTCGATAGCGTCGAGGAACGCACGCGATGAGATGGTAGCTGCCGTAATAGCGTCAACCTCGCCACCGTCTTTGCTTACGGTCATGTTGTTGACACCGGGGTTCATACCTATCACGTTGCGGTGTCCGGCGGGATCGCGGAACCAGTCCTGCATCTTCGCACCGAGTCCGGCGGTTTCCTCATGCTTCACCACCTCATAACCGGTGATATTGCCGTCGACATCAAAGCCAACCATGATGGTGAAGAATCCCGAGAATGCGTTGGGGGTGTAGGATTCTACAGCCGCGCCTGTGAGTTCTTCGCCGTTGTAGAGGGGAAACACTATTACATTATGACCTTTGTCGTCACACAGATCAGTAATGGTCTGAGCCGATGCCGCAGGGTCATTGTCAAACTGAGCAGTTGCCACAGCCTTGATGGCGTCGACCTGCTTCTGCTTGTTGGCTTCGGCAATAGGCTCGCTTGTAGCCTCAGCTACTCCGGCGAGAAGTGCGCCGGCTATGATTGTGATTGCACCGAGGGACAGAATCATCGTCCCGAGGGTAGATTTTGCTCCGCTCATGCCTTTACGCTCCTTTCTCCGAACTTACGGGGTTTGATATAACGGTTGATCAGCGGGGTGAATCCGTTCATGATGAGGATTGCGAATGACATACCCTCGGGATATGCGCCCCATTGACGTATAATAAATGTGATGGCACCGATAAGCACGCCATAGAGAAGCATACCGCGGTGGCTCATGGGCGAGGTCACATAGTCGGTAGCCATAAAGACTGCACCGAAGAGCAGACCGCCAGAGAGAAGCTCGATGCCCACGGGTGCGCCGCATGCCCATGCGAATACCGCAACCGTAGCGATGATCGACACGGGTATATGCCATGAGATTATGCGCACGCACAGCAGATATACCAGACCGAGAAGTATGGCGATTGCGCCTATCTCACCTATCGAACCGCCCGAAAGACCGAGCGCTTTGTTCATCATATCGAAATTTGCCACCATATCACCCTGAGGATCCATCTTCAGAGCGCCAAGAATAGTTGGGCCGGTGGTAGCGTCAAGGTAAGTAAGACGGTTTTCAAGAGGAAGCGGCCATGTAGTCATCAGCACGGGGAACGAGAGCAGCAGGAACACGCGACCCACGAGAGCGGGGTTGAATGTGTTGCAGCCAAGACCGCCGAAAGCCATCTTGCCGATACCGATAGCCACGATACTGCCTACGAGCACCGTCCACACGGGAAGGTTTGACGGGAGGTTGAGAGCAAGCAGCAGACCTGTCAGCACTGCCGAGAGATTGCCGATGCTGGGCTTGCGGCCAAGCATATACTTGTCGATGAGCCATTCAGTTGCCACGCAGCCGATTATGGCGCTCACTATTACTATCAGGGCACCTATGCCGAAATAGAAAAGACTGAATGCCACTGCAGGTAGCAGGGCGATGATTACATGCCCCATACAGCGTCGCACCGTGAGTGACGTATGTATGTGTGGCGAGAGTGATAAGGTTAACATTTGGATTGGTTTCTATGATATTCTCGGCAAAATTACAAAAAATTAACCTTATCTCAACATTTTATACAACTTTTTTCTACCTGCCGGTGAATTTTTATGTTTAACGTATCGAAATTCCACACGCAGCGCGGGTAGGAGCAGAATAGCGTAGTGGTTGAGGCGCAGCCGAAACCCTACGTCCATATATCAAAATAAATCCGGAGGCTGTGCAAAATATAAAAAGAATGCCCGCAGGGCATTGAGTTATTCGTAACCGGCGCCGCGCATTATCCTCAATTACCCGCTTATTCCTCCTCTCCTGTGGCGGGGAGATAGCGGCGGAGGAGCAGGAAGCCGCCGAGACCGGCAAGGAGCGAGCCGACAACAATGCCTATCTTGGCCTGATTGAGCAACGCGAGTCCTTCAAGCCCCATGTCACCAAACGATAGATTGGCTATAAATAGCGATACCGTAAACCCTATACCGCCGAGCATCGCTATACCGGCCACCATCTTCCAGTCGCTGTACTCGGGCATGGGTGCCCATCCTGCCCGGACTGTCGCCCATGAAAACAGCAATATGCCGAGAAACTTGCCTGCCACGAGTGCGATGATGATGGCCAGACTGAGTCCCTGCACTATGCTGAGCGGGTTCACGTCGAGCAGATAGATTCCGGCGTTGGCAAAGGCAAAGAGCGGGATTATCAGATAATTGGTGAGGGGATGCAGAGAGTCCTCCATATCCTGAAGCGGCGAGATGACTTTATCAGAGGCCGACTCTATCTGCTTGAGCCAGTCCATCTGATCATGATCGAGAATGGTGCGGGAGTCAAGACGATCTTCTTCGTCCTCACGGAAACGGGCTATGTTGTCGCGGATTATCTTCACATAATTACGTGGATCATACACCGGTGTGGCGGGAATGGTGAATGCCACAAGTACACCGGCGATGGTAGGATGTATGCCCGAGTTGAGAAACAGAAACCACACTACCACGCCAAGCAGTGTGTAAAACAGCTTGCTCTGTATCTTCATCCGTCCACCGATAAAAAGTACGGCCAGCACTATAGCGGCATAGAGCAGATACATCGCCTCGATATGCGACGAGTAGCAGGTGGCTATCACTATGATACCGCCTATATCGTCGACCACCGCGAGAGTGGTGAGAAATATCTTGAGCGAGAGCGGCACTCGCGACCCCAGTATGGCAAGCACGCCGAGCGAGAACGCTATATCGGTAGCCATGGGAATGGCGGCTCCCGCCGTGTAGTCGCTGCCGCGCGCCATTACGAGGAATATCACCACAGGAATCACCATGCCGCCTATAGCGCCCATGATGGGCAGAAGCGCCTGCTTGAATGAAGCGAGTTCGCCCACGAGTACCTCACGCTTGATCTCAAGACCAATCGTGAAAAAGAACACGGCCATAAGCGCGTCGTTGATAAACTGCAACACGCTCATGGGATGTCCGGCATGGGAAAACAGGTTGAAACCGCCTATCTGCAGCCTCATCTCCTGATTCCAGAAATCATTATAGAGACCATTGAGGCCGGGAATATTTGCCACGACAAGAGCCAGCAGCGTGGCGAGTATAAGCACATTTCCGCCCGTGGCATGACGGCGCAGCGCCTGCCGGGCAGCGAAAAACACCTTGTGAAGCTTGCGCTTTTCGGGATTTACGGTAGTGGTAGACATAGTGGAAACGTTGATTTATCATTATTAACGTTTCCCGCCTCGTCAAAGTTCAGAGCATGGGGCTGAGCAGACGGCACACACTCTCGCGCAACTTCTCCCGACGGCTGCGGCGGTGCCACTCGCGGGGCGCAACCCGCTTCGACAGACGCATGTCCTCCTCAAACCGGCGCGTGATCGAGCGGTTCATCTCGCGGGAATACATCATCACATTCTCCTCGAAATTGGTTTCCATCGAGCGGTAGTCGAAATTGGTGGTACCGATAGTGGAAAATTCATCATCCACCACCAGCACCTTGCAGTGAAGCATGCCCGGCTCATATAGGTAAAACTTTATCCCGGCACCCATGCACTCCGACATATAGGAACGCGACGCATAGGCGAGCAGCTTGGAATCAGTCATGCGCGGCAGCATCACCCTGACATCCACCCCCGACAGCGATGCCGTCAGCAAGGCGTTGAGCATTGCAGTGTTGGGCAGAAAGTACGGGGTCTGGATATACACCCGCTTTTTGGCCTGAGCTATGGCCTTGAAATATGTGAGCGCTATGCCCGAATAGCGGTCGGTGGGCCCTCCGGTGATAAACTGCACCCCGACCCCGGCCACCGCGCCTTCCCAAGCTTCGGGAGCCTCCTCGGTAGTGTAATCTATGAGTCCGCGTCCCATGAAATTCCAGTCGACAGCAAAATGATACTGAAATCCCGCCACGGCGCTGCCGGTAAATTTCAATGAAGTGTCGCGCCACGTGCCGAACGATTCACCGCCGTTGATATATCGGTCGGCCACGTTCATGCCGCCTATATATCCTATCACGTTGTCGATCATCACGCCCTTGCGGTGATTGCGCCAGTTGAGTGTTCCGGCAAGTCGCGGAAACGCAGGCTTGAAAAACGGCTCTACCTCAACTCCGGCCTCAGCCATGCGCTCAAAAAATTTCGACGGCACATCTATACATCCCACATAATCATAAAGCAACCTTACTTTCAATCCTTCGCGGGCTTTCTCTATAAGAATGTCGGCGATAGTGGTGCCAATGTTATCGTCGGCAAATATGTAGTATTGCATGTTGATACACTCGCGGGCGGCGCGCAGGTCGGCCACGAGAGCATTGAAAAAACTCTCGCCGTCGTTATACACCTCTATGGGTGTATCGGGAAAGAAGGCCGCTCCGGTAGTGGCATGTCCGAGCCTTATAAGGCGCATGCTGTCATCTGACAACGACTTTATTATACGTGGAGCGGGAGCATGTTCGGCTGTAGCAGCCAGTCGCCGGCGCTTGCGGCGTGATATCACCCTCGTATTTTTAAGTCCGCGGCCGAGAAAGAGATACATCACGAATCCCAGCACCGGCAGCAACACCACCACAGCGATCCATCCGAGCGAACGCACGGGGTTGCCGTTGTCGGTCACGATTATCCACGCCACGGCGAGGATAGCCACGACATATGCCACTGTCACGGCCGGCCAGAGCCACGATGAAAGAGCGAGAAGAATCATTCGGTCACTAGTTTAATGCCGTCGTCATGAATGGTGATAAGCCGGCGGCGGTACAGGCTGCCGATGGCTTTCTTGAAATCCTTCTTGGAGCACGCGAAGGCCGCCTTTATCGCCTCGGGCGAGGAACTGTCGGTAAGCGGATAGTATCCGCCCGGCTCTCCGGCCAGACGGGTTAGAATCGCATCGGCAAGCTCGTCAACGCGGTGATCGTCGCCACCGTGAAGCAGCAGATCAATCTTGCAGTCGGGACGCACATGCTTGACGTAAGCATCCACAGTCGAGCCAATCACCAGCGGCTTATAAAGCTCGTTCTCATATATGATACCGTGGTGCAGGTTATCCACTATCACTTTATAGCCAACCTCGTTGCGGTCATATACAAGAGCCTTCACCTTGAACCCGCGCTTATAATAAGGTATGGTATTGCCAATGAACTTCTCGATTTTGCACGACGCCACCACGCGCTTGGTGTTGTCGTCGAGATACACGTAGACCGGCACCACCATTCCACGCGAGAGCTTGGCACGCTGCTCGCTGAAAGGCACAAGCAGTTCCTTGGCAATCAAGCCCCAGTCGAGAAACGCGCCGTAGCGGTTCACATCGTTTACCTGAAGGAATGCAAATTCTCCGGCCGTGGCATAGGGATGCTCGGTAGTGGCCACGGGGCGGTCATCGGAATCGGTGTAAACGAATACCCTCACCTCATCGCCGGGCTTGAGCGGCTCGGTGATATATTTGGCCGGCAGCAACACTTCCGACCCGTCGCCACCGTCGAGATAAGCGCCGAAATCCACGAGGCGACCCACTTTCAGTTTATTATATTTTCCTATTTTGATAACTGACTTCATGTTACTTGGAATTGATGATTATATAATGGTGCAACCTGTCTTTACCCCGCGGGGGTCAGTCGAGTATGCCCCGTGCGGTGAATATATGGAACAGCAGGTCGCGGAAAAGGTCATACTCGTTCATGCGCGAGCCCACGCCCTTGGTCTTGCGGTCAAAGTCGCGGAGCGCCGAAATTATCTCGATGGTCTGCCGCACATTATACGACCGAGCCGCTGTCTCATAGGGCCGCAGCTGCCACTGATTGCGGAAACCGAGGGCATCCATGTAGCCCGACGGCGATTTATCGCGAGTATAATGATAAATGAGCAGATTGGAAAAGAGATTGAAAAGCGTCACCACGGTCACCACCGTAGGATTGTTCTTGGGATTGGCACGGAAATACTCGGCTATGCGGAAAGCCTTGGCCACGTCGCGGGCGGCAATGGCATCGGTAAGTTCGAAATTATTGTAATCTTTCGATATACCTATATTGCGTTCCACCACTTCGGGTGTTACCTGCGCGCCCTTGCCCAGTATGGTGGCGAGTTTGGTGATTTCATTATACAACTTGGCCACATCGCAGCCTATATAGTCGCGCAACATGGCAAGAGCCTTGGGGTCGACCGTAAGATTATGAGCCTTGATAAGTTCGCTTATTACCGGGCCTACGTTTCTGTCGGTGAGACGTTTCGATTCAAAGATCACACCGTTTTTCTTCACGGCGTCGATAAGCTCCTTACCTTTAGCTACCGCTCCGCGGCAGGCTATCACCAGCACGGTCGATTCGCTGGGTCGCTCGGCATATGAATGAAGCTTGTTGAGCTGATCGGCGCGAATGGCATGGGCTTCCTTGACGATCACCACCTGCCTGTCGGCCATCATGGGGTAGCGGCGCGCAACCTCCATCACGGTATCCATCGACGTCTCGGGCGCATAGAGCTGATAGAGATTGAAAGCACGGTCAGCCTCGGGGAGAAGATTCTCGAAATCCTCCACGAGACGGTCAATATAGTATCCTTCCTCGCCGTGAAGCAGATAGACGGGGCGCAGATTGCCCGCTGCTATGTCGCGGCGGAGTGAGGCAAACGGGTCGGCGATAGGTGAGGCCATGCGTGATTCAGGAATTTTTCGTAAATTTACGCAATATTTCATGAATATGCAACAATTAAATCTCCCGGAGGCACAATTACAGTTGCGACGCGACGCCGACGGCGCCGTCAGACTCTATGATCCGCTGCGGCGCGCTTGGCTCGTGGTGACCCCCGAGGAGTGGGTACGCCAGCATTTCGTCAACTTCCTCATCAACTTTCGCGGCTACCCCGCCTCGCGTGTGGCCAACGAGGTCACGATAAGGCTGAACAACACCGTGAAGCGCTGCGACACGGTAATATATTCGCCCTCGCTTCAGCCCGTGGCAATAGTGGAATACAAAGCACCCGAGGTCGCGGTGACGCCCCGGGTTTTCGAGCAGATAGCCCGCTACAATATTGTATTGAATGTAGGAGTGCTGATTGTGAGCAACGGCCTGCGCCACTACGCATGCCGGGTGAATCCCGACGGCACTTTCACATTCCTCCGCGACATCCCCCGGTGGGAGAATCTTGTCATTTGACAATTTTCTTGATTATGCGTGCGGGATTGCCTGCCACTACAGTCATGGGAGGGACGTCATAAGTCACCACACTCTGCGCTCCCACTATAGCACCGTAACCTATCTTCACACCGGGGAGTATGGTGGAGTTTATTCCGATCCACACTTTATCCTCTATCACTATGGGACGGCCATAGGTGGCGCTGCGATTATCAGGGTCAGGATCGTGATTGATGGTGATGAGTTTCATTTCGGGCCGATGAACACACCGTTGCCTATCGTGATACCCCCGCGCCCGAAGAATGTGCAGCACTGCTGGATAAAGCACCCCTCTCCTATCGTGACAGGTTTTCCGTAGTCGATATAAAACGGCGTAAGCACCGTAGTGCTTTCAGGCAGCGGTTTGCCGAGTATGCGCCCCATAAATTCATGTATCTCCGCAGGCGTGCGGTAACCGGTATTCATTTCGGTAGCGGTCTTCATGGTATCGAATATGTCGGCTATAAGCATTTCATATCCCGGCTCGTCGGGTGATACCATAGCTCCGCTGAGGTCTTTTTCAAAAATATCCATAATGGTCACTTATCTATGAAGTTGATAATCCTGTTGGCGGGATTGAGCGGGGTCACGTCGTCAAGCGCGAGAGAGTCGACCATGTGAAGCGTACCCTGCTTGTATTTCTGAAAGTGCTCAGATGCGATGTGGCTGCGGTAGGCCTCCTGCGAGGCATATGTTTCGAGAATCGTGATGCGGCACGGATCGGTCTTGTCGGCCACGGCATACATCGTCAGCACTCCCGGCTCGGTAAGAAGCGAAATCTCGCCCACCTCCACGGCATATTTCATATATTCATCGATATATGCGGGATTTACCTTGATTTTCGACAGTCGCACTATTCCGTCGGCCTGCATGGGAAGTTTGTCTACCATAGTTTTTTCCTGACACGACATAAACATAGCAGCGGCAAGCACCATTAGCACCACACGCATCATCGGAGCAAAAATATTTTCTTGCCGTTTACTACATATAATCCTTTTTCAAGATTGTCTATCGAGGTCATGTTGCGGCCTATGAGCGTCCCGCCGAGAGAATATACCGTGTAATATACCGGCGCATTGTCGGCCACATCCTCTATACCGGTCACTGCATCATAGTTGATATCCTTAAGCCACTGGCTCAGCAGCGAGGAGGCGTTTGACGTCTGCGCGCTGCGTATCCACAGCGAGGGCGAGAAGAAATCACCGCCGGGGATAAGACGTTTTGCATCGGCTTCCACACCGCTTATGCCGCTGCTGGCGCTCGACACTATCAGACCGATATGTTTCCCGGCCATCTCGGCTCCGTGCTGAAACAGGAATGTCTGCAAAGGGGCAGCCATCTGGCTCCACCACAACGGCGCGCCTATGATGATACAGTCGTAGTCGGCGAGATTCACATCCACGGCATCAATGGCCGGATATGAAGCGGCGTCGTCGGGATTATTGCGTATCGCTGCAATCTGCGCGCTGCCTATGGCATAATTGTTGGCCTCATAATCAAGACCCTTCTCGGCAGGCTGAATCCTGACCACATCGGCCTCAATCTGGCCTGACAGAGCGGTCACTATCTTATGCACATTTTCCGTATAGCTGTAATATACCACGAGAGTGCGGGCATTGACCCAAATGGCGGCCATAGTCACCGTAAGTAACATTAAAAAGTATCGCTTCATATTTACTGAGTTTGTTTCAATAAGTAAGTTTCAGGAATTAGTTTATATTAAAGATTCGTGATTGATATTGATAAGATTTCAATTTAAGAACAGGGAGTTATGGGGTTCCATAATGACTTGTGAGTAAGTTGAAAGATTGCAACATCAAGCCGAAGATTGATATAAACTTATTCTTGAAACTTACTTATGATATTTTTTGCAAATATATTTTGTCCGCGCTGCATCGGATGTGTATTTTTCAGCCTTTATCGTACCAATTTCTACGATAACGAATTTTTCATTATCTTTGTAAGGTCAAATGCCCTCCTTATGACCAAGATACTGAAAATACGCAAGCCGGCCGACTACAACGCTTGGTTAGGTCAGTCCGACACCCATGAGCTCATCACCGTAGTGAACTTCAGCGAAATATCGCCCGTCCGCTACAGCCTTAACAGCTACGACGTATACGGTCTGTTTCTTCAGGGCAACGATGAGGCAGCCGACCTGACTTACGGCACTGGAAAATATGACTACAAGGAGGGCACGCTCATATGTGTGGCACCGGGGCAGCTCGGTGGCAAGGAAGACGACGGCAAACCGGTATATTTATCAGGCTGGGCCGTACTTTTCCACCCCGACATACTTCAGGGCACGGCGCTGGAAAAGGAAATCAAGTATTTCTCGTTTTTTGACTACCGCATCAACGAGGCGCTGCACATGACCACCGAGGAGCGCGACGTGATGGTGTCACTGATGCGGCAGCTCGCTGACGAGCTTAAATTTCCGGCCGACGAGTTGCATAACCGCATTATTGTAGGCTTCATAAATATGTTGCTGAGATATGCGCAGCGATTCTACAACCGTCAGTTTGTGACCCGTACAATCATCAATAACGACGTGCTGTCGAAATTCGAGACTCTGCTCAAGGACTACTTCGACAGTGATATGCAGGCATCGCTCGGATTGCCCACGGTGCAGTATTGTTCAGAAAAATTGTGTCTGTCGCCCAACTATCTCAGCGACCTTATCAGACGCACTACCGGCGACACGGCCAATCACTATATAAAGCGTTACGTGATCCAGCTTGCCAAAAACATGCTTGCGGCAGGTAAAAACTCGTCGGAAGCGGCCTATGCCTTAGGATTCGGCTACCCGCAGCATTTCGCCCGTATGTTCAAGAAAGTAGCCGGAATGACTCCGAGCGAATATGCCCGCAGCCGCGGTGATCAGAAGAAATAAGTCACGCGGAAATTCCATGTGCGGTTCCGGGCGTTGAAGTCATTGAGTATAGGCATCGACACGGCATTGGTCATGCCCCACGAATAGAATACTCCCACCTGCCAGCGTTTGTAAAGTTCCACACCGCCGCCGGCTGTAAGCCCGAGACCCACCGCATTGTAATCGAGCGGTGCATTATGGTTGTGACCGAGGAGAATATTGAGTTCGGGTCCACCCTGCACGAATGGAGCGAGATAGTCCTCGAAGCCGTCCATGCGGGTCCACTTGAATTTCAGATGCAGCGGTATGTCGAGATACTGCAGATATGAGTCAATCTTGCCGTAACCCTGCGACGACCATATTAATTTCTCACCGATATTCATTCCTGCGCCGCGCATTTCATAGAGCGCGCCGAATTCTATACCGAAACCTATGCCGGGAAACATCAGCTCGCCTTTCACCCCGGCGGTAGCGCCTGCGTGGCTGCTGACTTTAAACAGGTCCTGTGAAAAATCGAGCGTGGTGAGGGTGGCACCCGCGGTTGCGCCCCAGCGGAACTGCGCCTGCGCCTTCGGCGCTCCGGCCATGACGGCCACGGCTATGATGAGAATAAAGAAGATTCTTTTCATAAAAAAGTAATTTCCGGCAAAGTTAGCAATAATCCGTTACAGTTGCAAATCACAGCAATAATAAGTATCTTTGCAGCATATATGCTACCTGAAAACAACGAATATCTCAATCAGCTCAACCCGCAGCAACGCGAGGCCGTAGTGTACTGCGACGGCCCCCAGCTCGTGATAGCAGGTGCCGGATCGGGCAAGACACGCGTGCTTACCTACAAGATCGTACACCTGCTCCACAACGGCTACCGCCCGTCGGGGATTCTCGCGCTGACCTTCACCAACAAGGCCGCCCGCGAGATGCGCGAGCGTATCGCCGCCCTCACAGGCGAGGAAGTGGCGTCGAGACTGTGGATGGGAACTTTTCACTCCATCTTCAACCGTATTCTCCACTTTCATGCCGACAGGCTGGGCTATAAATCCAACTTCACCATCTACGATACCGGCGCATCGCGCTCGATGATAAAACTGCTCGTGCGCGAGATGGGATATGATGAAAAATTATACACTCCCGCCAAGGTCCACAACGCGATATCATGGGCAAAGAATGCGCTCATCTCGCCCGAAGCCTATGCAGCCAATCCCGAATTGCTCAAGGCCGACAAGCAGATGAAGTGCCCCAACATCCACATACTCTACAGCAAGTATATGGAGCGCTCACGCACTCTGGGAGTGATGGATTTCGACGACCTGCTGTACTATACCCACGAGCTTTTCGCGCAGAATCCCGACATACTCGAGAGCTACCGCGAGAGGTTCAGTTATGTGCTCGTCGACGAGTATCAGGACACCAACTCGGCTCAGTATCACATCATAAATCAGCTGTGCCGGGGGCGCGACTGCCTCACTCTCGTGGGCGACGATGCGCAGAGCATCTACTCGTTTCGCGGAGCCAACATCTCCAATATCCTCCAGCTGCGCGACGTCTACCCCACCCTCCACACATCGAAACTCGAACAGAACTACCGCTCGACGCGCAACATCATCAATGCCGCCGGGTCGCTCATAGCCAAAAACCGCGACCAAATCGAGAAAAAAGTATTTTCCGAAAAGTCATCGGGTAGTCGCATACGTGTGGTCGAGGCATATACCGATCAGGAGGAGGCTCGACTGGTGGCCTCGGGAATTTCTTCGATGAAAATGTCAACGGGCGATTCCTATGAAGATTTCGTGATTCTTTACCGCACCAATGCCCAGAGCCGCGAGCTCGAGGAAGCCCTGCGCACCCGCTCGATTCCCTACCGCATCTACGGCGGACTGTCGTTTTATCAGCGCAAGGAGGTGAAGGACGCCGTGTCATATTTCCAGCTTGTGGTTAATCCTGATGACGACGAGGCTTTGCGACGCATCATCAACACCCCTAAGCGAGGCATAGGCGACACTACCGTGGGCAAGATCACCGCTACGGCTCTGGAACATAACGTATCGATGTGGCATGTGCTCAACAATCCCGACCTCTATGCCGCCGAGCTAAACCTGAATACGCGCACACGCAATCTGCTCAATGGCTTTACAACGCTGATAAGCTCGTTTATCGACGCTGATTCAGGTCAGCGGCTCGACGCGCACGAACTGGCCAAGCTCATCATAGACCGCACGGGGCTCCTCGCCGAATATGCAAGCGGCGACACACCCGAAAATGTGTCGCGACGCGAGAATATCAATGAGCTTGTAGCTGCCGCCAATACATTTGTCAGCGAACGCATAGAGCAGGGTCGCACCGATATATACATGGCCGACCTCATGAACGAGGTTTCACTCGCCACCGATCAGGACAGCGACGCCGACGAAGCCGCCGACGGTATCACCGAGCGCGTCACCATGATGACGGCTCACGCAGCCAAAGGACTGGAATTCAACAACGTTTTTATCGTAGGCGTGGAGGAAGACCTTTTCCCGTCGGCTATGAGCAGCGACACTGCTGCAGGCGTGGAGGAGGAGCGCAGGTTGCTCTACGTCGCCATCACGCGCGCACGCAACAACTGCACCATGTCCTATACCAAGAGCCGTTTCCGCAACGGAATGAGGATATTTCCGCGCCCGTCAAGATTCCTTGCCGACATAGATCCGTCGTATCTCAACGTATCGGGCACCACACTCGGACGCGCCGCTTCGGGCAGCCGCGCCCCGCGTCAGTCCTACTCTCCGGCCGGAGGGAATCCTGTCAACCTCACGTCGCTTCGCACACCCCCGTCTACCGCCGGTTCGACGGCGTCAAAGCGCCCGGGTGCCGAAGGATGCTCCACCCACTCGCTCGACGAGCTTAGCGCCGGAATGGAGATACGTCACCCGTCATTCGGCCACGGCGTAATTTCCGAAATCGACACCGCCCTGTCCGATGCCCGTATACGTGTGAAATTCGACAGCGATGACTCGTCACGTCTGTTGCTTCTCAAATTCGCAAAATTCGAAATCCTATGACACAGCAGCAACTTGCCACTCCCTATTACATAGTATATGAGGATGCGCTGCGCCGCAATCTCAGTCTCATCACCGACGTTGAACGCCGCGCGGGCGTCAATATCATCATGGCCTTCAAGGCCAACGCATTGTGGAAAACTTTTCCGGTAATCCGCGAGTACAACCGCGACTTCACGGCAAGTTCGCTCAACGAACTTCAGCTCGGAGTAGAGGAGCTCGGCGGCGAGGCTCATGTATATTGCCCCGTATACACTCCGGCCACTATCGACCGTTTTCTTGACCACGCATCGCACATCACGTTCAACTCCCTCAACCAGTGGAATCTTTATGGCGCAAAGGCTCTTGAGCGGGGTGTGTCGCCCGGGTTGCGTGTCAATCCGCGCTGTTCGGTAATAGAAACCGATCTATACAATCCCGCGCTGCCCGGAAGCCGTTTCGGCGTGACAGCCGAGGAACTCGAAGGCAATTTTCCCGAAGGATTGGAGGGATTCCATTTCCACGCTCTGTGTGAATCATCTTCATATGATCTTGAAAAGGTACTCGACGCTTTCGAGCGTCAGTTCGGCAATTATCTGCCCCGACTCAAATGGGTGAATTTCGGAGGCGGACACCTCATGACCCGCGAGGGATATGACACGGAGCATCTCGTAAGACTGCTCACAGATTTCCGCGCCCGTTACCCTTGGCTGAAAGTGATACTGGAACCGGGAAGCGCATGGACATGGCGCACCGGGTCGCTCGTGACTTCGGTACTCGACGTGGTGAAAAACGACGGCATCTCGACGGCTATCATCGATGCTTCGTTTGCCTGCCACATGCCCGACACTCTTGAAATGCCCTATCAGCCGGCCATCACAGAGTCAGTTGCCGAGGCTCCCGGCACGCTGCCCTATCGTCTGGGTGGAAACTCATGTCTCAGCGGCGACTACTGCGGTCCGTGGCATTTCGACCACGCCCTTGTTCCGGGCGAGCGTCTCACTCTGGAGGACATGAACCACTACACCACCGTAAAGACCACCATGTTCAACGGCATTGCCCATCCGTCGCTCGTGTTCTGCGACTCGGCGGGCGACTGCACGGTGATGAGAGAATTTGATTACAACGATTATAAAACCCGCATGTCGTGACACCAGCCCGTCCCCGATTTTCAGTAATAGTCCCGGTCTACAACCGCATCGACGAGGTCGACGATTTGCTCGCCAGCCTCGCCGCCCAGACTGTAAAGAATTTTGAAGTCATAATAGTGGAGGACGGATCCACCGCTCCGGCGGGAGAAGTAGTTGAAAAATATGCCTCCGACCTCGTTGTCCACTACTATTTCAAGCCCAACGAAGGCCGCTCCATAGCGCGCAACTACGGCATGGAGCGTGCATCGGGGCAATATTTCATATTCTTCGACAGCGACTGCGTGATTCCTCCCGGATATTTCGCCACCATCACCCGGCGGCTCGACGGGACTCCGCTCGACTGCTTCGGAGGTCCCGATGCCGCCCACGAGTCTTTCTCCACCACTCAGAAAGCAATCAACGTGGCCATGACCTCATTTCTCACCACAGGCGGCATACGTGGCGGCAAGGTGAGTCTTGAAAAATTCGTGCCACGCACTTTCAACATGGGCTTTTCCCGCGATGTATATGACCGCGTGGGAGGTTTCCGCGAGATGTTTTCGGAGGACATCGACATGTCGACCCGCATTCGCAATGCCGGCTTCTCGATAGGACTCATTGCCGACGCACCCGTCTACCACAAGCGGCGCATCGACCTTAAGAAATTTTTCCTTCAGGTACATGTGTTCGGCATGTCGCGCATCACCCTCAAACTGCTCTACCCCGGGTCGCTCAAGCTCGTCCACGCGCTTCCGGCGCTTGCCGTTATCTTCGGAATCATTCTTGTGATTCTCGGAATATTCGTCAGCCCGTGGTGGCTGCTGCCGATAGGGATATACCTCTTGGCCATATTTATATCGGCCCTATGCTCCACTCGCTCGCTTTCGGTATCGGCCATGGCGGTGCCAGCAAGCGTGATCATGATCACAGGCTACGGCACGGGATTCATCAAGGCTTACTTTACGAAAATACTTCTCGGTCGCGGCCGCGACATTAATGAGGAGATTGAAATGCGCAGGGGAAAATGACTGAAGATACCGACGATATCCGCCCATTGCGCATAGCCGATCTCGACCTTGACGACCGCCCGCGCGAAAAGGCTCTCGCCCACGGCATTAAATCACTTTCGTCAGCCGAACTGATGGCAATAATTCTCGGCGGCGGTATTCAGGGCGTGTCGGCCATCGACCTTGCCAAAAGGATTCTATACAATAATGCCAATTCGCTGGCCGACGTATCACGTATGTCGGTCGATGAGATATGCAAGAAATACCGTGGCATAGGCCCGGCTAAAGCCATAGGACTTGCCGCGGCATTCGAGCTCGGTATACGCTGCCGCGACGAGATGACCAACCCCACGGATATGGTGATACGATCCAGCGCCGATGCCTACTCGATCATCCGTTCGCAACTCGAGCTGCTCGAGCATGAGGAATTCTGGGTGATGCTCCTCTCGCGCAGCAATCAGGTGAAAAGCAAAATATGTATATCGCGCGGCGGCACAGCTTCCACGGCTGTCGACATCAAGCTGCTGCTCAAGCGTGCCCTTGACTCGCTTGCGGCAGGCATCATACTTGTCCACAATCATCCGTCGGGAAATCTCAAGACCTCCCCGCAAGACGATGCCCTGACGCGCCGCATAGTTCAGGGAGCAGAATACCTCGACATCAAAGTCCTCGACCACCTCATCATAACCCGCGGCGGTTACCTATCCTACCGCGACGAGGGAAAGCTGTAAAAGTAATGCAGTTATTCTATCTCTTTAATGTATAATCTAATACTTTACTTTTCAAGCAGATTTGACGTGATAAGATGAATAACCGAGGCATGGCGGTCGCGGTAAAATGCCCTTCCATATGACTGGTAACCTTCAGGTCCTATTATTATATCCTGAACATTAATTGCCGCATCTGTGCGCACGCGTCTATACAATGCATTGAATAAATCCCAACGATATGTTTGCGGTAATAATTCAGGGTGGTTGGTATCAAGCTCGTCGGTTGAGCAAACGAATGTGAATATACTGTTGGTCTGTTGGAAAAATCGCTCCAAGAGCCATGAACTCATCCTGAAGAAAACACCATGATTAATCGGTGCTTCCACATTGGCCTTGGTTATCACTATATCAGCGATCTCCAGTTCATCGTATTCTTCAGGTATACGGAGTATATCATGCTTATAATCGACATCATAAAAATAAAGGGCGACCAGTAAATGATTGCCCTCTTTGTCCGAAAATATCTTTTCGACCGATTCCATTTTGTATTAAAACTTGTCCGATCGTGATTGCGAGAACCTGTCACGCATTTGCTGCATGCGCTCTTTCTTCTGCCGGCTGGCTTTTTCCATGAAAGCGACCAATTCAGCAGAGGGATTTTGTAACCGTATAGTTGCTTTCGTTTCCATATTATTGAGAATTTGATCTGTATTTCGTTGCAAATTTAGTATAAAAACAAATCGTGTACAATTTTTATGACTCAAATATATGAATTCTTAACAATCAGTAATATTTTCATGCCTGTGACCGGCGGCCGAGACGACGGTGATAGTAGGCTACTATCGAGGCTGTAATGAAATATACGCCGGCAAGCAGCCACATCATCTTATAATAATATCCTACATTGGCGGGAGTGGCTCCATCCGAAGTCATGCGTATGAATCCTTCCACGCCCCATGTGGCGGGAATACAGTCAGATATGAGAAGCCAGAAGCCGTTGAAGGCGTAGCGCGGCCACGTGAGTCCCGACAGGAACAGGAATACAAGCGATGTGAACACAACCACGAGCAGCGAGGCCTCGCGCTCGGTGATGAACACCGCCACGGTCTGCCCCAGCATGGCCGATGCGATAAGCAACGGGAATATGAACGGCATATATTCGCCGAACTTCGTGACATGCGGCAGCGAGAACATCTCGGGTATGATGTGGAGTATATAATAGGCAAGCGGCAGATATATAAGCGTATAGCAGAGCGTGCGGCCTATCACAGTGGTCACAGGCGATGCATCCACTGCCATGGGATCATATCCGTGATTCCTGCGACGGCGCTCGGCGCGGCCTCCGGCAAGCATGGCTATACCGAGTATCATACTCTGCTGCAGTATCAGCACCACTATACCGGGCATCACAAACGAGGCGAAACCCTGAGTCTCGTCACCTACGATAACTGACTGTGACTCGACAGGCAACTGACCGTCGGTAACACTTTCGGCAAGCAAACCGAGGTCGCTGACGCGACGCTGGGTGATGGAAAGGGTCTGATCGACCTGAACGTCGGTAAGGGCAAGCAGCATGGCGCGGTAGCGCAGCAGCAGCGACATGTCGGCATAGGTGGTGATGGTGGCCTGACGGAGTGAATTCAGATTCTTGTCATAGCCGGCGGGAATCTCTATTATGGCATAGCACTTCTTGGTGTGCCAAGCCTCGCGGGCTTCGTTGAGATTGGCAGCATATCCCGTGACGGCAAGAGCCTGCGTGGCATCGATGGCGCGCACGAGTTCGCGCGACGACGGGGTGCGGCAATTATCCACCACCACTACCGGCATGTTCTCCACAATCTCGGGATTATATATGAGTGTATACACCACAGGGTAAGCCAGCGGCAGTCCGAAAAAGAATATCAGCACACCGGGGTCAGTGAACACAAGATAAAATTCCCTGCGCCACACTTTGAAAAGCGTGACCAATCGGCGGCCTATGTCGTTCAACAGTTTCATGAGCGTTAACTGAAATCAGGGTACATAAACGGGATTTTCAAGATGGCGGCGCAGACGGCGCAGTCCGAGCGCCGGAAGAAGCAGAAATGCAAGCAGCGCCGCATAGTAGAAGCGCGAATAGTAGATGGGAATACCGTTGAGCGCCTGATCTATATATATTAGAAAGTAGTAGCGTATGGGGAAGATGTAGGCGAATATACCCACGCTGCCATACATCTGATCAACCGGAAACGAGAATCCCGCTACCGAAAAGCACAGTATACCGAACAGCGAACATATCGACAGCGACAGACGCAGATTGGGCACAAGCTCCACTATAGCCACGGCAAGCGCCTGACAGGCCATCACGAAGAGCACCATCGCCACGATGATGTGCATGGCATGATTGTTGAGCGGGAAATGCAGGAATCCATACAGTACGGCCTGAAGCCCCACACCGACGGCTGAGAAAATCACCGTCTGAGGCAGCAGCTTGCCCAGCAGCGCTATCGACACGTGGCCGCCGGCGGTTTGCAGCCATTGAGGTGAAGTGCCGTGCTTTATCTCCGTGCAGATGCTGAACACGGTGACGGTGAGCATGAGCAGTGCCAGAAGCCCCGGAAGAAACGAATTGGAGAGATAATAGTTATAGTTGGTCCACGGGTTGTTGAGCGGATGGGTATCTACACCGAGCGGCTGCACCAGCGGCGACACGAGATTGTCGCTTAGTCCGGCCTGCACAAGCTGAGTTTCCACGATATCGCCGGCCGTACCCACCGCCACCGTCTTGAATCCCTTGAACGAAAGCGTGCCGGGAACAAAAATCGTCATGTTGCAGTAAAACGACAGCGTGGGATGTCGCTCACCTATAGCATCTTTCTGAAAATCCTCCGGGATATGGAAAAATCCGAATATCTCGCCGCTGCGCATCTTTTCCATAGCCTCGTGATACGACTCGAGATGCTCATTTATATCTATCAGCTCCATGGCGTTGAGCTGGCGGGTGACGTTGCGCGACATCGACGACTGATCGTTGTCAACGATAGCGACCGGCACCTTAAGCGGCAAGCCTTCGTGCATGAGGTTGAGGAAGAAAAACGAGCACACCGCAGGCACTACTATCATCATGAAGAAATAGATTTTCCTCGTGCCAAGCGTCCTGATGCCTCGTTTTAGTGATGCTGATAACATGACTTGCGAAGTGACTTGTTATTTCTTGAAATATACCACGCTCATGCCGGGACGGAGATCGGGAATCGAATCCACCGGCCGGGCCTTGACCTCAAATGTCTTGCTGTCCCACTGGCCGGTCGACTTGGTGGCGCGCCATGTGGCGTAAGAGCCGAGGTCGCGGATATAGAATACCTTTACCTTGATATTCCGGCGGTCGAGGGCGGGCACCATCACGTCTATCTCCGTACCTATCTTAAGATCGTTGAGCAGATCCTCGCGCACATTGAAGGTCACCCACTTATCCGAGACCTTGAGCAGACTCATAAGCGGGGCGCCGAGAGCCACAAGCTCACCCTCCTCGGGATATATCTGGTCAATCTGGCCGTCGCACGGAGCAGTAAGATACTGGTCTTCAAGCAGACTTTCCACCTGAGCCACGCCTCCGCGAGCAACCTCAACCATAGCCTCGGCATTAACCTTGTCCTCTTTCTGAGCGCCCTCTTTCACAAGCGAAAGCTGGCTCTTGGCAGCCGATTCGGCAGCTACGGCGGCGTCATATGCGGCCTTGGCCTCATCACGTTTCTGCTCCGACACCACTCCGGCTTTGAACAGATTTTCAAGACGGTCGTAGGTCTTGCGGGTAATGGTCACGGCGGCTGTGGCCTGAGCCACCATATCCTGTGCGGCCTGAATCATCTGTATGCGGGCACCGGCGTCGACTTTCTTGTTGACTGCCGCAGCGGCGGTCTCCATGCCCTGAGCCTGCATGAGCTGAGCCTCGGCTACCGACGAATGGATATGGATGAGCGTATCGCCTTCCTTCACCATATCACCTTCCTTTACAAAGAAATCGGTGACACGGCCGGGAAGCTTGCCTGAGATTTTCACAGATGTTGCCTCGGCCTGTCCCTCTACGATCTCATCGGGGTGAGACAGGAGACAGAAGCCTACGATGGCGAGGACTATGCAAAGGAGCACTACTATGCCCATTGCGGTAAGGAGCACGCGGTTCTCGCGCTGCTCGGGTGTGGAGGTGGTATTTTGAGCCATGATGGAAATGTTTTATTGATTTCTCTATAATATTATTTTATCGGGCTGCGCTCGTATCGAGCCGGCCGAGAACTTTTGACAGATAGACGTCGCAAAGGTATATGTCAATACCGGCGTCGATATTTTCGCTGTTGGCCTTCAGCCATGCGGTCTGGGCTTCCATTACATTGTCAACGCTCATCATGCCTTCCTTGAATCCGAGGGTAGCCTGACGCAGGTTCTCGTCGGCTTTGGCGAGATTGGTTGATGTCATGTCAAATGTCTTTACAGCCTCGCGGGCCTTGAATGCGGCCTGATTGACCTGAAGATTGATGAGATCACGGGCATTCTCGAGCTCGAGGCGCGCTATCGCGGTCTTGGTCTTTGCAAGACGGTATTTGGCGAGGTTGCCACCCCAGTGAATCAACGGAATCTTGAGCATCGCACCTACTGAAAATGCTCCGGCAAAGCGATTCTTGAAGCCGTCAAACATATTGGGATTGCTGAACGAATATGTACCTACGAGAGCGAGTTCCGGGAGCATGTCGGCACGGGCCACTTTCTCCTGCTGGCCGTAGATCTTCACGCCGGTCTCGAGAGCGCGCAGATCGTCGCGTCGGGAATATACGTCGGATATATCGAATGTGGTATCGGGGTGAGCGCCGGCCTCCATAGTTGCGGCGTCCTCATCCACGAGATGAAGATCGGCATCGACAGGCAAGCCGCACACCTGTGCGAGTGCCATGCGCGACAGCACCATACCGTTTTCCACTTTTGTAAGGTCCACGTGAGCTGAATTGAGCTTGACGTCCACCGTAAGCAGATCGGCGCGGGTAGCCACACCCTGCTCGAGCATCAGATTGACATTACTGCGGAGAGTGTCGAGGAGATTAACGTAGCTGACAGCAAGGCGGTGCTTGGCGTTGAGCGAAACCACGAGCCAATAAGCTGCATCGACCTGATATATCACATCCTGAGCCTGATTGTCGCGAAGCAGACGCGCCACATCCTCGGCATATTTCGTTATCTTGTTAAGCGCCACGATCTTGCCACCCATATAGAGTGGCTGGGTGAGTGTGAGCGCTCCGAAAAATACATTGTGGATATCAAAGGTCATGGCATCTTTAGGAATAAGAGCCACCTGATCAAAAATATACTGACCCGAAGCATCCTTCATAGGCTCGCCGGTGAGAGGATTTTTCACCACCGAGAACTGATAACTCTGGGTCGACATGTCAAAATTCTTTACCGGCAGCAACTGGTCGGAATCGAACACCGATATATTGCGCTGGTTGTACATATATCCGCCGGCGAAGTCTATTCCGGGAAGATAGGCGGCAAATGCTTCGTCGTTCTGGTAATGAGCGGCCTTGATTTTCTCGGATTGCATGCGCAGGCTCTTGTTGTTTTTCAGCGCGAGCTCGCGGCACTGCTCGAGTGTGACCGGCCCTTCAGGTACCTGTGCCGCTGCAAAGAGCGCACCGGCTGCCATGACAACTGAAAAAAGCGGGCGTAAATTCATAATGATAAACAGTGAAAATCGTGAGTGAAAATTCGTAAGTACAAATATAACGGATTCCCACCGATGAATGTTTATAATCCCGCAAAAATAGTTATGACAGAAGGAATGAAAAGTGTTCTTTATGTCATAACTGTTTTATTTCCTCCAATGGTACATGGGATGCAATTTGTGAAGGGAGTCCGGCAATCCTACGTATCTTGTCAGTGATACGGCGCCTGATCATTCCGGCTCTGCAACGCAAGTCATCTATTCGACACATCAAAGGCGAAACTGATTGATTACGCACGCGCCTCCGCTCGGCTATGCCACGCAATCGTCCTGAAACGGATTCCGATACTCCGTCAAAATTATACACGGCAACATATTTCTTCAATTCTGCAAAGCGTGCACCTTCATTGTACAACCTGTTCATCAGCTCGAAGTCAGCCGAGATACGGAATGACTCGTCAAACTTTGCCTTCCTGATCATATCACCATCTACAAATATGGACTGATGACACGCACCCATATGGCCGGGCATAAGGGATAAGTCGGAAAGTTGGCCGGCGTATCCGTCGGGATAAGTGAACACAGTGGCTCCATAAATCACATCAGGTCTGTGTTCCATCCTGCCGACCTCGGATATTACATCGGCAATTACTTCACTATTGAAAAAGCTGTCGCCGGCGTTCATGAAGTTGACATAATCACCCGTCGAAAGAGCGATACCCTTGTTCATCGCATTATAAATACCTTTATCAGGTTCTGAAATAAAGCGCGTTAGCCGTGATTCATAGCGACGTATCTTTTCTACCGTTCCGTCGGTAGAGCCTCCGTCTATCACTATCACTTCCATGTTGTCTATAGCCGTCTGATTTAATATAGACTCAAGGGTTTTCTCTATTTCGGAAGATGCATTGAAACACACGGTTATAACCGTGATTTTCATATTATCTTTTACCTGTTCCATATCCCTTCTGCATTGGAATTAAAGATTCTTTTAAGTTGCAGGCGCATCGCCACCGCCTGCACTATATAGATAAAAGCGGGAAGCAGCAAAAGTCCCGGTATCCCCCACCGGCGACACAACAGCGTCATCACCGGATAAGAAATAAACGCAAAACCAAGATAAATGTAGAGCTGCAGCTGAACCTTCCCGATTCCATTGATTATGAACATATAAGTATTGGATATCGTCAATACTGCTATGTAAATGGCAATCGAGATGCTGGTGGACCACGTCACTGAAACACTGTCACCTATCCATAACCTGTATACTACAGGAGACAGCATAACCATCAGAAAAATTCCGGGCAGCAGCATAAACAGCACTATCTTTTCAAGCGACCGTAATTTAGCCGAAATCCAGTCGAGATTCCCACGTGTATAAGCATCGGTCGAAGCTGCCCAAAAAGGTGCCAACCCGAGCATAGCCACCATATTGGCAGTATTGAAATACCGGTAGGCGATATTGTATTCCGTTACGGTGAGGGGGCCGAGCTCGCGGGAGATTATCACATTCATCAGCTGGAATATGAACAGCATCGACACGGTTATGAGGAAAAATTTCCCTCCTATACCCAGCAGATCCTTGACCATCGACGGGCGTATCATGCGCGGCGACGGAGCATAGCATCTGTAACGTGTGAAAAACAATATCACACTTGCTACCAGAAGAGTCACCGGTGGAATCCATGCAAGTACACAGGCAAGTGTCATAAGCGTGCCGTGCACCTGAGTTCTCACCAGTATCCATATCACGGCAAGAACTATTGCCTGCCCTATCACTCCCACGAGCGAAGATACTGCCATCAGTTGGTCTCCTATCAGAATGTTGGACATCACGGCAAGCACGAGCGTAGCGGCAAAGGCTCCGAAAAGCACCTGCATGACATCGGCAAGCTCAGCCCTATACATCTCGCTGACTTTCAGCAGCGAGCACCAGTCGACAATGCGGCAAAGCGGTATCGACACAGCTATAAGGATCAAAGCCAAAACACCTATGGCTGCGTAGGCTGTGGAGATATACTGCCGTGCCCGCTCGGTCTCGCCGCGTGCTTTCGCCTCGGCAAACCGGTTGCGAAGCCCCATTGCCAGCCCTATGTCAAAAAAAGTAAGCCACGTCATGAGCGAACTCAGTGTCAGCCATATGCCATATTGCTCGGCATTTACATAATCGATGGTAAGCGGTACCAGCGCAAGTGTCACCACTATGCTCATACCCTTCAGAAGCACCGAGCCTATGATATTTTTCTTGAGCAGACCGGTGCGGGCATCACCCGATCCGAGCAATCCCTTGACCCGCGCCAATATTCCGTTTATCATGCTCATACATACATTTAACGATGTTATTCCGGCCTTTATTGCGAAATAATAAAAAAAGTAAAAAATATCTTACTGAATTTTAATGAAATCACGATTAAAAGACTTACCTTTGTCGAGAAAAATAATCGTAACACACATATATTTAAATCAATGACTAAGAATTTATTTCATTTAGTGCCCTCCGGCTTTATGCGTCCGGCCGCTTACGGTCTTATCGCAGCCGCATCGCTTGGCTTTGTCGGCTGTATCGACGACAAGTATGACCTTAGCGACATCGACACCAATGTGCGTCTTGAAGTAAAAGATCTGACTCTTCCGATCAATCTTGACAAAATTGAGCTCAAGAGTATCATTTCCGACCCCAAGGAAGGTGACATTCTCCAGATTGTTGACGGTGAATACGCCCTTCTGCGTGACGGCGACTTCAAGTCATCCAATCTCAAAGTCGACCCAATCACTATCGCAGCCCCCACTACGACACCCTCTACATCTGTGTTCCGTCCCGAGCTTCCTTCAGGAGCTCCCGCAAAGGCTATGCCCACTCAGGTTTCATTCTATATTCACGATAAGGAATCATCGCCCATCGATTACGACTACTCGGGTGTAAGCGAGGAAATTGTCTCAATCGACGGACTCGGTGCCACATGGGCCATCAACTACCACGTGACCGTGCAGGCCACCGGCAACAACACATCGACATTCTATCTCAAGCACTTCGTGTTCCAGCTCCCCTCCGGTCTTGAAGGAACTCCCTCGATAGGTTCTTATGACCGCACGACGGGTCTCCTCACTATCGATGATTACCGAATCACCGACAATAAGCTCGACTTCATAATGAACGTCACCGGTATCGACGCATCACAGGCTCACGTGAAATTCGATGCCACTTCCCACACCCTTAAAATCAATACCGCTACAGGTGTTGTCGACGGTGAAATCGTGCTTGAACTCGACGATATTTCCACCACCGGCATCCCCTCGGAGCTCCGCGTGTCGACCGACCTCGTTCTTTCGGAAATCGTCATCAATAATTTCTCAGGTAAGATTAAGTATGATATCGATGCCTTCAATATCGCACCCGTGAAACTCAACGATCTTCCCGACGTGCTTTCTCAGGCAGGAACCGATATCAAGCTCGCCAATCCGCAGATTTATATCCGCATCGAGAATCCTTTCACCGAATACGGCATACATGCCACCACCGCTTTTGAAATAGTTCCTACTCGCGACGGAGTGGCACAGGCTCCCCTTGCAATCAACGATGGCGTCTTCACCATCACTTCAGCCGCCGAAAGCTTCTACTGCCTCTCGCCCGTGAAACCCGCGAAGTATTATGAAGGCTACGCCACAGCCGACTATGTGCCCTACACCGCGCTAAGCAAGGTAGTGGCCGGCGACGGTCTCCCCGAAAGCCTTGACATAAAGCTTGACCCCACTATGGTTCCGGTTCAGCAGGTAACCGGTTTCCGTCTGGGCGAATACGCTCCGGTAAAGGGTGAATATGTATTCTTCTCGCCCCTCGCATTAGGTGCAGGTTCAAAAATCGTCTACTCCTCTACCGAGGACGGCTGGGCCGACGACGACCTCAACAAGCTAACTATCAAAGGTCTTAAAGTCTCCACCGAGATAACCAACGACCTGCCTTTCGATATCACTCTCTCAGCCAAGCCTCTTTCTACATCAGGACCTATCGAAGGTGCGTCTATCACTCCGGTCACTGTAAAAGGCGGCTCTTCCGAGAACATCACCATAGAAGTTACAGGCACAATCACTCACCTCGACGGTATCGAATTTACCGCCAACGCTACGAGCGACGCCGATGCTTCTTCGCTCAAGCCCACTCAGACCATTACACTTAAAAACACCAAGGTAACCGTCTCGGGATACTATGATGATGAACTTTAATCTTTTACTGTCAAATTCTATTACGAAACATAACGATATGTCAACTATAAAATCTCAGCTTAAGCGCTTCGCCCTCTCGGCATTCGCTATCGGCGCAATGGCAGGGGCAGCTTCGGCCCAGAATCTCAATTCGGGTTATTTCACCGACGGTTACCTTTACCGCTATCAGCTCAACCCGTCGTTTGACAACGACAAGACTTTCTTCACCATCCCCGTCCTCGGCTCGATGAACCTCGGAGTGCAGGGTACCGTGGGTGTGGAAAATTTCCTCTACAACGTCAACGGTCGCACCACCACATTCCTCAATCCCGAAGTGAGCGCCGATAAGTTCCTCGATGACCTCGGATCGCGCAGCCGCATCACCAGCGACATCCGCCTGAATATCCTCGCATGCGGTTTCAAGGCTTTCAAGGGCTACAATGTGGTGACTCTCGGCGTGCGCACCAATCTTAACGTAGGTCTCCCCCGCGAACTTTTCCGCATGCTCAAGCAGGGTATCACAAACGACACATATGATATTACCGACGTGCATGCCAACGCTACCGCATGGGCTGAGCTCGCCTTCAATCACTCCCACAAGATCAACGATCAGTGGCAGGTGGGCGGTGCCCTGAAATTCCTGCTCGGCGGCGGTAATCTGAGCGCCAATCTCCGCAGCGCCGATCTCACTCTGGGCACCGACGCTTGGAGCGCCGTGACCGATGCCGACATTCACGCGTCGATAAAAGGCTTCAAGTACGAGACTGATATCAACGAACACACCGGTCACCGCTACGTAAGCGGCGCTAAAATCGACGGCGCAGGTCTCAACGGCTTCGGTATGAGCGTTGACCTCGGAGGTACCTACAAGTTCAACAAGGACTGGACTTTCAGCGCCTCGCTGCTTGATTTCGGCTTCATTTCGTGGAACAACGACGTACTCGCCTCGACCGACGGCCTCCAGTCATTCAGCACCGACAAGTATACCTTCAATGTAAACAGCGACGCTTCTAACAGCTTCGACAACGAGTTTGACAAAATCCGCGACAATATCTCAGCCCTCTACGAGCTCAACGACAAGGGCGATCAGGGCGGTCGCACCACAATGCTCGGCGCTACCCTCAATCTCGCCGCCGAATACACTTTCCCCTACTACCGCAAGCTCACCTTCGGCGCGCTTTCGTCAACCCGCATCAATGGTGAATACTCTTGGACCGACTTCCGCGTATCGGCCAACGTAGCTCCCGTGAAAGTATTCTCTGCCGGCGCCAACGTAGCTGTAGGTTCCTTCGGATGGTCCTTCGGATGGATTCTCAACCTCCACTGCCCGGGATTCAGCCTCTTCCTCGCCACTGACCACACTCCGAGCAAACTCGCCAAGCAGGGTGTACCTCTGTCGACCAACGCCAACTTCGCAATGGGTATGAACGTACAGTTCTGACACCAACCCATAGTCAATCAATAAAAAATCAGTGTGCGTAAAGAGATTTCACGCACACTGATTTTTTTTTGATTACTTTTATAAATCGCTCTGAATTTCAACAGACTATACTGTAGGGACGCACACTCGGGTGCGTTCGGCAGAGCAAAACCGGAACTTATTACTTCACCTCGACTTTCAGTTTGTTGTAGGCGCGCTCGGCTTTGGCACGGGCTTCCTCAACAGTATCGGCCGTGGCGAGAATCACACCCATGCGGCGGTGGCCGCGTATCTCAGGCTTGCCGAATATGCGCATCTGCACACCGGGCTCCTCAAGCACCTTGTCAAGATTATCCATCACGATGCAGTCAGTATCGCCTTCCACCACTACGGCACGCGACGCCGACGGTCCATAGAAGCGTATCGCCGGCACGGGAAGGCCGAGAAGTGCGCGGGCATGAAGCGCAAACTCGCTCATATCCTGCGAAATCATCGTAACCATACCGGTATCGTGCGGACGGGGAGAAACCTCACTGAATATCACATCATCGCCTTTCACGAACAATTCCACACCGAAAATACCGTAGCCGCCGAGCGCCTCGGTAATTGCGGCCGCGATTTCACACGCCTTCTCGCGCGCTGCGGTGCTCATGGGCTGGGGCTGCCATGAATAGCGGTAGTCGCCGTCGATCTGAATATGGCCTATCGGCTCGCAGAATGTCGTTCCGCTCACAGAGCGCACAGTGAGCAGCGTGATTTCATAGTCGAAATCCACAAAGCCTTCCACTATCACGCGGCCGGCACCGGCACGGCCACCCTCCTGAGCGTTTTTCCAAGCCTTGTCAATATCAGCGGCGGTGCGGATCACACTCTGGCCATGACCGCTCGAACTCATCACCGGCTTCACCACGCAGGGAATACCTATCTCCTCAACGGCCTTGTCAAATTCCTCGCGTGTGGAGGCGAACTTATAAGGCGACGTCTTCAGTCCGAGCTTTTCGGCAGCAAGCCTGCGGATACCCTCGCGGTTCATCGTAAGAAGTGCCGCATTGGCAGTGGGAGTCACATTAAATCCCTCCTTCTCGAGCTCCACAAGCGCGGGAGTGGCAATAGCCTCGATTTCGGGAATAATGTGAGTGGGGCGCTCCTCACGTATCATCTCTTTCAGGCGATCGGCATCAAGCATGCTGAACACGTGGCGGCTGTCGGCCACCTGCATGGCGGGTGCGCCGTCATACTTATCGCATGCCACTACTTCAACACCCATGCGCTGCAGTTCGATAGCGACCTCCTTACCGAGTTCACCGCTACCGAGCAATACCGCCTTGCGGCCCTCTGCGGTCATTTTCGACCCAATCTTTTCACTCATAATCTATTTATTGTAATTTCTAAAATACCTTTTTAACAAACGTCACTCCTGTAGGGACGCACACTCGGGTGCGTCCGGCAGAGC
>JAIDUB010000074.1 GCA_029060405.1 Duncaniella sp.
CTTAGAACTACATGCTTCCCTCTATAAAATAGCACTATCTTTGAGTTTGCGTGCAAATCTTAAATGAAAGAGCCGTGATTTATCAGGTTTATTTTAAGCAAAATGGCTAATTTAGAGTTGTATATGTCAAGGTAAATGCTTAACTTTGCACGTATAAGAAGACTTAATCGCAAAGAGCCACGATGTGTGGAACGGTGGCAGGTGGTTTTCCATCTGATGAGGTATTCGACCTACCCGTTGCGTTTAGGTCTTTTTATTTATGCGTGTATATTTTAACATATTAAATTCAGTGGCATCAGTCTTGGCTATATTGATTGTCGAGGAAATGAGCAGTCACAAGAGCGAATTTGTCTTTTGTAGTCACCGTAGGAGCGGGACTGATATGTGCGGATTCGGGCAGGACTCGTTTGGCGGGAAATGAGTAAACAATGAAAGAAAAATCATTAAAAGCCGTCACTTTTTGGCGATTTAATTTTAACTTTCAAAAAAAATACGGTAACTTTACAATCAATTTTAATACTCGGCTCCCGTTGGATGCCGATGAGGAATGATTAATGAATATTGTGTACCTGTAAATCTTTAATTACCAACCAACTGATGGCAAATATGCTGAAAATTTTCATCGCGGCAGCGATGGCTTCGGGTCTGATGGCTTCGGCACAGACTACTACTGTATCTGAGGTGTGGCAGCCCGATCTCGGCAACGGAAAATATAAAAATCCCGTTATCAATGCCGATTATTCCGATCCCGACGTGGTGCGTGTAGGCGATGACTACTATATGACTGCATCAAGTTTCTGTGATATTCCCGGACTTCCGGTGCTCCATTCCAAGGATCTCGTGAACTGGACGCTGATAGGTCACGCTATAGCCGAGATGCCCGAATACGCGCAATTCCAGCCCGATCCAAATCATGGAAATGCTGTGTGGGCACCCGCTATCCGCTATCATAACGGCGAATTTTACATCTATTACGGCGATCCCGATCTCGGAATCTTCATGACAAAGACCAAAGATCCTGCAGGACCGTGGGAGCCGCTGGTGCTTGTACATGCCGCCAAGGGCATTATTGACACCTGCCCTCTGTGGGATGAGGACGGAAAAGCCTACATAGCACATGGCTATGCCGGCAGCCGCGCCGGAGTGAAAAGTATTCTCGGCATGATCGAGATGACTCCTGACGGTACCAAGACTATCGGTCAGGATCGCATGATCTACGACGGTCATATCGAAAACGAGACCATCGAAGGTGCCAAAATCTACAAGCGCGACGGATGGTATTACATATTCTCACCCGCCGGCGGTGTGGCTACCGGTTGGCAGGAAGTGCTCCGCTCCAAGAGCCCGTGGGGCCCTTATGAGGTGCGCAACGTGATGGAGCAGGGCGATACTGATATCAACGGCCCCCATCAGGGCGGTTGGGTCGACACTCCCGACGGCAAGGAGGATTGGTTCCTGCACTTTCAGGACAAAGGCCCGTATGGCCGCGTGGTACACCTCCAGCCTATGAAATGGAATGAGGACGGATGGCCTGTGATAGGCGTTGACCCCGACGGCGATGGCCGCGGTGTGCCTGTCAGCACCTACACTAAACCCGCCGTAGGCAAAAGCTACCCTGCTGCCAATCCGGCCGAGAGCGATGAGTTTGACTCGGTGGAACTTGGCAAGCAATGGCAATGGAAAGGAAATCCTTCGGCGCTGTGGTATATAGCCGATGCCAATGCCTCGCAGCTTCGCCTGTTCTCGCACTGCACTCCCGGTGCCGAGCGCATATATGACATGCCCAACCTTCTCCTCCAGAAATTCCCCGCTGAAAACTTCACCGCCACTGCCAAAGTCCAGTTCTGCCCCCGCAAGAAAGACGGCAAGACGATGACCGGCGAAAAGGCCGGACTTGTGGTGATGGGTTACACTTATGCCGGTGCAGTGATCGAAAGCCGCGAGGACGGCCTGTACCTCACCGAGGTTACATGCGCCCGCGCCAATAAAGGCGGCAAGGAGCAGACCGTGGCTGAAGTGAAGATACCCGACGACGGCAACCTGTATCTCCGTGCCGTGGTGAAAAACGTGGGTGCCAAGAAGCCCGTACAGAAACCTGACTACAAGTGTGAGGTTACACTGCAATACAGTTTCGACGGTAAGAAGTACACCACACTCGGCAAGCCCGCTCCCGTGACGGAAGGTCACTGGATAGGCGCGAAAGTGGGTCTGTTCTGTTCGCGCGACTGGCAGAGCAATGACTCGGGCTGGCTCAATGTCGACTGGTTTAAAGTCACCAAGAAATGAAACAATCTTTTTTAGCTTTAATACTCACCATCATACTTGCGCTCCCCGGTAAGGCCGGGGCGGCGCAGTATATGCGTGATATAACCGTGGCTCAGGATGGGTCGGGCGATTTCACCACAATCACCGAGGCGCTCGAAGCCATCCGCGCTTTTATGGATTATCGCGTTACGGTCAATATACGCAATGGCGTTTATCGCGAGAAAGTTGTGATTCCGGCATGGATTCACAATGTCGATTTCATAGGCCAGAGCGCTGATTCCACCATAATCACGTGGTCCGACCATGCAAATATCGACAAGATGGGCACGTTCCGCACATATACCCTCAAAGTTGACGGTTGCGGACTGACGTTTGCCAATCTTACTGTGGAGAACAATGCCCCTCGTCTCGGTCAGGCTGTAGCGCTGCATACCGAGGGCGACAAGCTCATATTTGTCAACTGCCGTTTCCTCGGTAATCAGGACACAATCTATACGGCAGGCCACAGAAGCCGTCTGCTGTTTGACAACTGCTATATCGAAGGTACTACCGACTTCATATTCGGCCCGGCCACCGCACTGTTTACCGAATGTGAACTCCGGTCGAAAACCAATTCCTATATTACCGCCGCTTCCACTCCGGCCGATGTGGAGGTGGGTTATGTGTTCTACCGCTGCCGCCTTACCGCCGACGAAGGTGTGGACAAAGTATACCTCGGCCGGCCGTGGCGTCCCTACGCATCCACTACTTTCATCAACTGCGAGATGGGCGCGCACATCACGCCCGCCGGATGGCATAACTGGAAAGATCCCGAGAATGAAAAGACGGCGCGATACGGCGAATACGGCACTACCGGTCCCGGCGCCTCAGCCGAGCGCGTGAGCTGGACCCGCAGTATAAGCGAAGCTGATGCCGCCCGTCTCACCGATCGCTCCTATATATATAATAATGTGGCGGCATGGACTCCCGAAGTGCCCGCCAAAAACGTGAAACAGTAAAAAACAATAATCAATTTAATCATAATTAATCATCATGAAAGCATTAAACAAAGTGACAGCTCCCAAGGCAGCTGCCCCCGAAAGAATCATTCAGTTTGGTGAAGGTAACTTCATGCGTGCGTTTGTCGACTGGATTATCCAGAACATGAATGACAAGACCGACTTCAACTCGCAGGTTGTAGTACTTCAGGGTATCCGTCAGTCCTTTGTACAAGATATGCTTGCCAGTCAGGACTTCCTCTATCATGTGAATCTTCAGGGCCGTCTCGATGGCGAAGTTGTCAACTCCTATGACCGTATCGACGTGATTTCACGCGGTATCAATCCTTTCGAGCACTTCGACAGCTATCTTGCTCTTGCCGAGCAGCCTCTGATGCGCTTCATCATCTCAAATACCACCGAGGCCGGTATCGCATTCGATCCCGAATGTCACCTCGCCGATCGCCCCGCTGAGTCTTATCCCGGCAAGCTCACCCAGCTCCTCTACCACCGTTTCAAGACATTCAACGGCGCTCCCGACAAGGGCTTCATCATCATGCCCTGCGAGCTTATATTCCAGAACGGACATCACCTCAAGGAAATCGTCAACAAGTATATCGACCTGTGGAAAGATGAATTCGAAGCCGGCGACTATGAAGCATTCAAGAACTGGTTCAATACCTACAACTATGTTTGCGCTACGCTCGTTGACCGTATCGTTCCCGGATTCCCCCGCAACGAGATCGCTGCCATTCAGGAAAAGATCTGCTACCGCGACAATGTAGTGGTGCAGGGCGAGGCATTCCACCTCTGGGTAATCGAGAAACCCACCAACATGACTCTCGACGAGCTCCGCGCCGAGTTCCCCGCCGACAAGGCCGGCCTCAACGTAATCATCACCGACGACGAAGCTCCCTACCACGAGCGTAAGGTGACGCTGCTCAACGGTCCTCACACCGTGCTCTCGCCTGTAACCTACCTGAGCGGTGTCAACATCGTGCGCGATGCCTGCAACCATCCCGTGCTCGGCAAGTTTATCCGCAAAGTGCAGTTCGACGAACTCATGCAGACTCTCAACCTCCCCATGGACGAGCTTCAGAAGTATGGCGAAAGCGTGCTCGAGCGCTTCAACAACCCCTATGTTGACCATCAGGTTACTTCAATCATGCTCAACTCGTTCCCCAAATATCAGACCCGCGACCTGCCCGGCCTCAAGACATATCTCGAGCGTAAGGGTGAGCTTCCCAAGGGTCTGGTGCTCGGCCTCGCAGCCATTATCACCTACTACAAGGGTGGCAAGCGTGCCGACGGCGCTGATATCACTCCCAACGACGACGCTCAGATCATGCAGCTCCTCACCGACCTCTGGGCTACCGGCGATACCCGCAAGGTGGCTGAAGGCGTGCTCGCTGCCGACGCTCTCATCTGGAAAGATCACGGCAACCTCAACAATATCCCCGGCCTGACCGACATGGTAGTGGAATACCTCGACAAGATTCAGGAAAAGGGTATGCTCGAAACCGTTAAGGAAGTGATCGAATGAAAGAATTTATCAAGATAAATCCCGCCGACAATGTTGCAGTGGCCATCAGCGAACTGAAAAAAGGCACTGTGATCGACGTTGACGGTGATAAGATAACTCTCGTTACCGACGTTCCCGCAGGCCACAAAGTGGCCCTGCGGGACATCGCCGAGGGCGAGAACGTGATCAAATACGGCTTCCCTATCGGTCACACCCGCCATGCCGTAGCCCGCGGTGCGTTTCTTGACCATAATGATATCAAGACCAATCTTGCCGGCCAGCTCGACTATTCCGACGTTCATATCAAGCCCCAGCCTGCCTACAAGGGCGAAAAGCCCGAGATGACTTTCATGGGCTATGAGCGTAAGGACGGTCAGGTAGGTATCCGCAACGAGATATGGGTGATTCCCACCGTAGGTTGCGTCAACGGTATCGTGAAGCAGATCGTAGACCGCCTCAATGCCGAGACCGGTGCCGAGGGCGTGGACGGAATCTTCGGTTTCCCCCACAACTACGGCTGCTCACAGCTCGGCGATGACCATGAGAATACCAAGAAGATACTCCGCGACATGGTGCTTCATCCCAATGCGGGAGGAGTGCTCGTGGTAGGTCTCGGCTGCGAAAACAATCAGCCCAAGGTATTCGAGGAATTCTGCGGCGACTATGACCGTGATCGCGTGAAATTTATGGTGTGTCAGGAAGTGCAGGGCGATGAGGTGGAGGAAGGTCTCCGTATCGCGCGTGAACTGTATGAAAACGCCCGCAAGTGCGAGCGCACCGTTCAGCCCGCTTCAAAGCTGCGCATAGGCCTGAAGTGCGGCGGTTCCGACGGCTTCTCCGGCATCACCGCCAATCCTCTGCTCGGTGCATTCTCCGACTTCCTCTGCGAGGCCGAGAACGGTACCACCGTGCTCACCGAAGTGCCTGAGATGTTTGGTGCCGAAACCATCCTCATGGAACGTTGTGCCGACGACAAGCTGCTTTCCCAGACCGTATCGCTCATCAATAACTTCAAGGAATACTTCCTCAGCCACGGCGAACCCGTAGGTGAGAATCCCTCTCCCGGCAACAAGGCCGGCGGTATATCCACCCTTGAGGAAAAAGCTCTCGGCTGCACGCAGAAGTCAGGCAAGAGCCCTGTATACGGCGTGATGGAATATGGCGAGCGTATCCACAACCACGGCCTTAACCTGCTTTCAGCTCCCGGCAATGACCTCGTGGCCTCTACCGCGCTTGGAGCGGCAGGCTGCCAGATGGTGCTCTTCACTACCGGCCGAGGCACACCTTTCGGTACATTCGTGCCCACGATGAAGATTTCTACCAACACGTCGCTCGCCGAGCGCAAGCCCGCGTGGATCGACTTTAATGCCGGAGTGCTCGTTGAGGACGAGTCGATGGATCAGGTACTTCCCCGCTTTGTGGATTATGTGCTCAAGGTCGCATCAGGCGAGCAAGTCAACTCCGAGAAAGCCGGTATCCATGAAATCGCCATCTTCAAAAACGGCGTGACCCTCTAATCCCCCTTAACCCTAAAGCCTAAAACCTAAAACCTAAACCCAATGAAACCTTTCATGGATGAAAACTTCCTGCTGCAGACTGAAACAGCACAGAAGTTATATCACGAACATGCTGCAAAAATGCCCATCATCGACTATCACTGCCATCTTATCCCCAAGATGGTGGCCGATGACCACAAGTTTAAATCAATAACCGAAATATGGCTCGGCGGTGACCACTACAAGTGGCGCGCCATGCGCTCAAACGGTGTTGACGAGCGCTATTGCACCGGTACCGATACCACCGACTGGGAAAAATTCCAGAAGTGGGCCGAGACCGTACCCTATACTTTCCGCAATCCGCTCTACCACTGGACTCACCTCGAACTCAAGACTGCTTTCGGTATCGATAAGCTTCTCAATCCCGAGACGGCGCGCGAGATTTTCGACGAGTGTAACGACAAGCTCCTTAACGACCCCAACATGACCGCACGCGGACTGATGCGCCGCTACAACGTTGAGACCGTGTGCACCACCGACGATCCCGTTGACTCGCTCGAATATCACAAGCAGGTGAAGGACAGCGGTTTTGAAGTGAAGATGCTCCCCACATGGCGTCCCGACAAGGCTATGGCCGTGGAGAATCCCGCTGAATTCCGTGCTTATGTAGAAAAACTCGCTGAAGTTTCAGGAGTGGAAATCAACAAGTTCCAAGATATGATCGACGCCCTCCAGAAGCGTCATGACTTCTTCGAGGAAATGGGCTGCCGCCTGAGCGACCACGGTATCGAGGAATTCTATGCCGCCGACTATACCGACGAGGAAATCAACGATATCTTCAATAAGGTTTACAGCGGAAAGGAACTTACTCACGACGAGATCCACAAGTTCAAGAGCGCCATGATGATAATCTTCGGCGAGATGGACTATGAGTCGGGCTGGACACAGCAGTTCCACTACGGCGCTATCCGCAACAACAATACCAAGATGTTCAAGCTTCTCGGTCCAGATACAGGTTTTGACTCGATAGGTGAGTTTACCACCGCCAAGTCAATGGCCAAGTATCTCGATAAACTCAACACCCGCGGCAAACTCGCCAAGACCATCCTCTACAACCTCAATCCCTCGGCCAACGAAGTTATCGCCACTATGCTCGGCAACTTCCAGGACGGCTCCGTAGCCGGTAAGATCCAGTTCGGCTCGGGATGGTGGTTCCTCGATCAGAAAGACGGAATGGAGAAGCAGATGAATGCCCTCTCGCTGCTGGGTCTGCTCAGCCGCTTCGTGGGTATGCTCACCGACAGCCGCTCGTTCCTTTCTTATCCCCGCCACGAATACTTCCGCCGCACGCTCTGCAACCTCGTGGGCAACGACGTGGAAAACGGCATGATTCCCTATACCGGTTATGAGGAAAAACGTGTCAATCAGATGATTGAAGATATCTGCTACAACAACGCTAAAAACTACTTCAAGTTCTAAGTCATGGCAGCAGTATCTTCTCCCCTTGCAGCAGGCAATCAGAAGATGACCAACTTCCGCTGGATCATCTGTCTGCTGCTTTTCCTTGCCACTACGGTCAACTATATGGACCGTCAGGTGCTCTCTCTCACGTGGAAAGAGTTTATCGCTCCGGAGTTTCACTGGACTGACTCCAACTATGGTACGATTACCGCTATTTTCTCGATAGTATATGCGGTAGCCAATCTTCTTGCCGGCCGCTTCATTGACTGGATGGGCACGAAGAAAGGTTATCTCTGGGCAATCGGTGTGTGGAGTGCTGGTGCCTGTCTCCATGCAGCCTGCGGTGTAGCCACCGAGCACTGGGTAGGTCTCCACAACGCTGCCGAGCTCGTGCAGGCTTCGAGCGGTCTGGCCCTGACCATCGCTACCGTTTCGGTTTACTTCTTCATAGGCGCGCGCACCATCCTCGCCCTCGGTGAGGCCGGTAACTTCCCCGCTGCCATCAAGGTTACAGCCGAATACTTCCCCAAGCGTGACCGCGCTTACGCCACCTCGATCTTCAATGCCGGATCAGCTGTGGGTGCGCTCATCGCTCCGTTCTCCATCGGCCCGCTCGCCAAGTATTTCCAGAGCATCGGCTGGGGTAATGGTTGGGAAATGGCTTTCATTGTCATCGGTGCCCTCGGTTTCGTGTGGATGGGCTTCTGGATATTCCTCTATAAGGAGCCCGCTCAGAACCCCCTTGTCAATGAGGCTGAGCTTGCCTACATTGAGCAGGACAACGACACTCCTGATGAATCTCCCCGCGAGAAGGCTGAAAAAGAAGATAGCGAGACCGCTACAATTCCTTTCCTCAAGTGCTTCAAGTATCCCCAGACATGGGCCGTATTCTTCGGCAAGCTACTTACCGACGGTGTGTGGTGGTTCTTCCTTTTCTGGACTCCCGCTTATATCACCGACGTGTTCAAGCTATCCACTTCCGAGGGTGAAGGTATGCTCATGATTTTCGTGCTCTATCTGATCACGATGCTCTCGATCTACGGTGGTAAACTTCCTACTATCCTCATGAATCGTGCAGCCGCCCGCGGCATCAACGAGAATCCTTATTCGGCACGCATGAGAGCAATGTTTATCTTCGCGCTCTTCCCCCTCCTCGCACTGCTCGCCCAGCCCCTGAGCGAATATTCACGCTGGATACCTATCATCATCATAGGTATAGCCGGAGCTGCCCACCAGTCGTGGAGCGCCAACATCTATTCCGTAGTAGGTGACATGTTCCCCAAGTCGACCATCGCCACCATCATCGGTATCGGCGGTATGGCCGGAGGTATCGGCTCGTTCTGTATCAATAAAGGTTCGGGTGTGCTCTTCGACTATGCGGCTCAGACTCAGATGTCATTCTTCAGCTTCACCGGTAAGCCTGCCGGCTACTTCATCGTGTTCTGTATATGCGGTGTAGCTTACCTCGTAGGCTGGTGTATAATGAAGCTCCTTGTACCTCGCTACAAGAAGGTTGAGGTATAATCCCGCCTGAACATACTTAAGTATCAGTGCCCGCGCCGCCTCAGCAGCGCGGGCATTTTCATGTGAATCATATGGCGATGAGTGTAAAAATACCAAAGTATACTTTATAAATCTGCATATTTTGCGCGAATACTAAAGTATAATTTATATTTTTAGTTAACAAAAGTTTGTAACAGTAAAAATAAATTAAAATTGATACCAATATGGTTTCCAAATGTTATCTTTGTGAAGTGAATATTTAGTTGGATTATTATGGAAATAGTTAGCGCAAGAGATTTCAGAACGAATCAGACAGCCGTTTTGGCAAGAGTGTTAAAGGGTGAATCAGTGTTGCTTACATCCCGACTCGGTGTGTTTAAAATTACTCCTGTCACAGAAGAGGATACTCTAACCACAAGGATATGCCACGGGTTGAAAGATGTAAAGCGAATGCAAGACGGTAAACTGAAAGGTTATTCAATAGACGAGGCTCTCAATGAACTTTGATGTACAGATTACCCCTGACTTCCTAAAGAGTCTTAAAGCGTTATCCAAGAGATACAGATCGATAAAGCAAGATTTTGCCATTTTTGCTGAGTCTCTGAGAGAAAATCCGTTTCAAGGGGTGGAATTGACGCCGGGGATAAGAAAAATCCGCATGTCAATCACTTCTAAAGGAAGAGGAAAATCCGGCGGGGCAAGGGTGATAACGTATACAATAAGTGCTGCTATTGACGCCGGGACTGTATATCTGATTGATATTTATGATAAAGCTGAACAGTCTACCGTAGATGTCCAGCTCCTCAAGAATTTGATAAAAGAACTGTTTGGCTTAGATTAGATTTATACAGTCGACCCTTGGGGATCGTGGAATCAGTGCGAAAACGCATAAATAGCCCCGGAAGGGCCGGACAACGCAACGGCATTGTTCAACCACTCCGAGGTTGGATTGGATGTTGTCATGCTACCCCGGGTGGCGAGCACCCGGGGTTACATATATGGCTAACCCTCCGGGTTGCATGACCGACATATCTTGTCGCGGCAGGCACGGGTTAAAGCCACCGCTACAGATACCACCCCGTTATGGTGCACATTACCATTTTACGTCGCACGGAAACATCGCGAAGCGATGTCCCTACGTCTGACGTCAGGGAGTCTGACAGCCTGTGCCCTGTGCGCGCGATAAAACTTCAATTCCGGTGGCGGTCGCTATCGCAGTGGGGGAGGGAAGGGGCGTTGTAACTTTGCCGTGTATATTCCAGCGCGTTTTTTTATATGGCAAAGAAACTCAAATTTCAGACTTATGACTTCGATGTCTCCTCGCAGAATCCCGTGCAGGTGAATGTGAGGCAGGACAGTGTCGACGGTTCGCTGCGTCCCGTAGGATCGCCGGCGCCTGCCGGAAATGCTCCCGGTGCACTTCTTGGATCGGTTGGGTGCAAGGGGAGACACGTGGTTGTTTCCACGCTCGACGGTGATGTATACGTTAACGATCCGCTGAAAGATGCGGCCGTAAAAGCCGGTACGCTCGACTGTGATATTACCTCGGCCGTGAATGTCGAAGGCGGTATGCTGCTAATGTCGGCGCTCTCGGGTGAACCGCCTTGTCGACTTACGGTCGACTTTGAAACAGGTGAGGCCGCGATTGAAAAGCCGTTGCCGCGACATGGAGCGCCGCGGCTGGTAAGAATTGACGACGGTGTGTTGTCAGTGCCCCTTCCCGCCAGAAAGCTCAAGGGCTCGTATTCACGTACCGACAGGTCATTGCTGCCCGACGATCTGCACACGCTTACCGACGATTACGCTATGGCCTATCGTGATATTTGCGGACTGGCGGCCTCGCGTCATAGGTTTATCCAGCCGGTAATGGCGCGCGTCACAGCCCGTGACTCACGCGGTACTATGGTATATAGGTCGGCGCCAGTGCTGATTACCCCACAATCGGGCGCGCAACTTACCGAGACATCACGATCGCTTGGCGGCGATGCGCTCAATGAAGCAGGCGCTGCGACCGTTCAGGCCGTACCGTTCAGTATAGGCATCGTCTTTCCGGCAGCCGTGCCTTCATTGTGGCGGGAGCGGGTAGCGATTATCGAGGTTGAGACAAGCGAGCAGATTCATCCTGTCACATTCTCGCTCCCATCGGCGGCAAGGATAGAGAGTGCCGGCTCACAGTCGGCCGCTTTAGTCGTCACCGCACCCGGAGTCGATGCCGCTTCCGGAGGTATCGCCGCCGATGGCTCGGAGATGCGCCGCCGCATCACGGGAGTGCTAATGAATACCGATTCGGCTCTTTCAGTGGCGCATTCCATGCCGCTTCCTGCCGGGGCATCGACGGTGACGGGTATATACAGAGCATCGTCGCCCGACTGTAGCCGACAGGTAGATTCGGTAATCGCAACAGCTTCTCTGCTGCCCGCTGATAAGGCGTCATCCACTGACAGCAGGCTGCTCGACTATCCCCACACTTTCAGTGCTGCCTGTGCAGGATCAGCCGGAGGAAAAATCCTGTGGGGCAACATTACGGCAAAAATGTTTGGCGGATATACGGTAGCGGAGCAGAGCGTAGGAACGGACTCTTCCACCGCCGCGGTTGCCGCCACTTCCATTATCACTCTCGACGACGGGCGAATGCTCGTGGACAGCATCACTGAAAGAGTCTCGGTAACGAAAGAACTGTCACCGCTGATAGTGTATCCGCATCCGTCGGCTGTGAAAATCACAATACTGACCGGGACGAAAATGTGGGAGGCCTCGATGCGGCCCACGCCTTGCCGTCGGATGGCCTATGCACTGGCTTCAGATCTTCGGCCGGTAATTCCCTCGGTCAATGCGGGCATGCATGTCGTCCCCGATGCCGCTACTGTGACCGAGCATTATCCGGCTACGGTGGCAATAGCCGATACCGCCGCTCCGCTTGAAATAGAAGCTGCCGCCACAGCCGCCCCGGGAGCGATCACGGCGATTACGGCCGAACTACGTGCAGGGTCGTCGCTCGATATCACGCGACGCCGGTTTTATGTGTTTTCGCGCGGAGGTATATCATCGGTCACTTCCGGAGGCTCGCCGCTGCGGCTTACTCCGGTGATGCTCGACCATAGGGCTGTGATGATGCCTCAGAGTGTATGCGCTGCCGCCGACGGCATTCTTGCCGTGGCCGGGGGTGACCTTGTGAAGATTTCGGGTAACAAGGCCACCACGCTCCTTGTCAATGCCGGGCCGTGCAGCTTGGGACTTTGCGGCCGTTACGGCGAGGTGTGGCTCGTGAGCGCGTCGGTTGATCCTACCCTCATCTTCAATCCCGCAACCGGTTACGCATATTACCGCACCGATGTATATCCTGAAGAAATGATTTCGGCCGGAGACCGGTTGCTGCTACGCATGGCCGATGGTGCATTACTCGACGCATCGGCTGAGCAGAGCGGCTCTATGGACGTGGAAATGACATTCAGGATATGCCTGAAGCGGGCCAAGGCCGTGAGGGCGTTTGGCGTGAGGGCTTATGGCGGGACGGTGAAAGGGAAAATCATACTCGCCGCCGACAACGGCATTCATTCGCCCGACGGAGTCTATAGGATCGTGGATTTCGATATCGACGGCGAGCTTAACCGTCCGCTCGAGAGCCGCGTGGCGGCTCATCCTTTCCGCTACATCACTTTAGGCGTTCGGGCATCAGTAAGCCATGATTTCCGCTTGGAGGGGGCATGGTGCGCGACACTCGCGTGAAAAAAAGACCCGGAGCCGACATTCGGACCCGGGTCTCGGTGTATGATGGCTGAGAGTTTACTTCACTACAACTTTTTCAACCTTGCCTGAAGCACGCTTGATAAGATATACTCCTGCGGCCGTGGAAGCTGAGCTGACTTTCTGACCGTTGAGATTATAGATTGCGTCAACAGCGCCGTTGAGGCCTGAAGTTATCTCGTTTATTCCCGACATTCCTGTGCCGGCGGGCTGGGTAAGTTTGAAAGTCTTGCTTACGCCGGGAGCGGAGATGGTGATTTCACCTTCACGGGCGGTATCGGAATACTCGGCATTGACGGTGAGGGTTGTGGTTCCGTAGCGGCCTTCCACGGTCACTTCAGCCCAGTCGGGAGCAGCCACGGCAAATTCCTCACCTGCATAGTAGCTGTCGAGGCTTACGGTGGTGCCATTGTTGCCGATCTCAAGTTCCTCGGTCTCACACTTCAGCCAAGGCAGCCAAGCCTCGAGGTTGATGGCGAAGGAGGTGTAGAGCGGTTCGCCTTCGGGATCTGACATGGGTGAATAAGATACGCGGGTCTGACCGCCTGTCGTGATATCCTTGCATACCCAGCCGAGAGCCATGGGGACATCGGCGGGATAAAGCGACTGGAAGGGGCAGAAATAAGCAATGTCGGGATTGTTGAATCCGCTGACCATCACTACATAAGCCTGATAGGTGTCGTCGAGCACCACCGCTTTATCAAACTCAAAAGTAAGGCACGAGAGGTCGGGTGACTGGTCACCTTCGGAGAGCAGGGTTATGTCCTTGCCCATGAGCTTGGCAACGGCTACGGGTGTATCAATCATTGGCTGGAAGTTATCGTCGATAGGATAGATGCCGCATGTAAACTCTACGTTTTCACCTATTTCCTGAGTATAGGCAAACAGGTCGGCGGCAGTCACCACCATAGGAGCCGATGATGAGTACACGAAGTTGAGAATGGAAGTGAGTTTCACGCCGTCGCCTTCCTCATCTTGTCCTCCGAATGTATAGTCGGTCCAGAATTTATCTACGTAAGGGCTGTAGCCGAAAATAGGAAGGACAGGAGTGCCGAAATCCTCGCGGTAAGTATAAACGCCTATACCCTCGGTGACGCGGTTGAACGGTACGAGACCCATGTTGAGCATCACCTGACTGCCATCGGATGCAGTTGCGATAAAGTCGGGTTTGCCGCCCATCTGCATGTAGTTGGCGGGATTCTGGTAAGTGGCTGAAGATGCACCGGGAGCCGATACGGTAAGTTTGGGCAGATAATACAGATTATTGCGGGTGGTGAACTCGCTGGTATAGTCGGTGCCGTAGGAAGCGAAAAGCATATCGTCGTCCTCCACGGTGATCCATTTGTCGGTGTCCTCGGGGTCATTGTATTGCCATGTGTAGGTTGCGCCGTCCACGTAGTCATACGACATCCACATCAGGTCAGTGTATACGGGCAGAGCCGCCACTCCCATGTTGAGGGCATCGAGATTGCGTGTGAAGCCCCAGTACTGAGTGGAGTAGGGCATCATGTATACGGGAGCATCGAGCTTGGGATTGCCTATGCGGATATTGTCGATGAATATGCTCTGACCGTCGGAGCCAACATATTGAAACGCAACCTGAATCTTCTTGCCGGCATAATCGGCGAGGCTCGCACTCTGAGGTAAAAGCTGCTCGCCGCCTGAAATCATGAACAGATCATCGAGCGAATAGCCTTTGTAGCGGTCGGCGAAATTGATAAGCTGAGCCCATTCTCCGCCTTCTTCGCGGACATTTACTATGATGTTGAATACAACTTCGGGCTCACCAATGAATACTCCGGCATCCCAGTCGACGTTTTCGAGATTGAAAAACCATATAGGATCCAGATTAATATCGAAAAACAGACCTTTAGGTTCATCGGGAAGCTCCACGACGGGAGAAATCAGCCATTCGTCCTGATCCTCACCGTAAACCACGCCGTAGTAATATTTACCGTCGCTTACAGGAGGATACCATCCGCCACCTCCGGACGGAAACCATGACAGGATGTATTCTTCATGGGCTGCGCCTTTCGATTCCACGGTCCATCCTTCGGGCACCCAAGTCTCGGTCACACCGTCCCATCCTTCGAAGCTCTCGAAAAGTATGTCGGCGTCGTCGAGTCCGTCGGCTTTGGCAGGAGCTTTTGTGAAATTACGGGGGTTGACAGTCTTAGCCGCTGTCGGAAGTGCGAAGATGCGCTTGGCGACGATGCCTTTTTCGGTCACTACGTCGGCCACGCGCGAGTTGGCGCGTTTCACGATTTTGGCTGCGCTTCCGGTGCCGGTGCGCTCTTTGATCAGGTCATGGCCGCTGACGGCGGTCTGTCCCATAGCCGTGGCTGAGATTGACAGCGCGGCTGCAAAAAGTAAAAGTTTGTTCATTAATTGTACCTGTTGGGTGATTATTTATTGATTTCTTGGCGCAAAGATAGTCAAAATATTATAAGAAACACTGCGGTTTCGCCGATATCAGTGATTTTTAGGTAATTTTGTTATCCACGAGGCTATTTTGGTCAATACGTCGGGCGAAATAGTCTGGGTAATTGCACCGTAGTTCATGGCAGCCTGACGTGACGGTACTTCCTGAAACATGTGATTGAGGCCGGGAAATTCCACTGTTTCGGCTAAGGGGAGTGCGGCCGATATCGCCGCGAGATTTTCCCCGGAATTAACCTGATCGTCCCACGATCCGTTGAGAGCAAGCACCGGACAAGTGATCTTCACGAGGTATTCCGCCGGGTCAAGACGCATGAATGTGCGATACCACGGTGTCATCATCGGAGCAATCATGGCGTCGAGCTGAGAGTCGTCGGCCTCAGGCTGGAGCGCCCGCATGGCCGGTAGCAAGGCGGCGACGGCACTGAGGGAGTCGGCGGGCGATGCCACGACGGCGAATACGCGGCGCAGCGAGTCGGTAAGAGCGGCGTCAAGGCTGCCTCCCGACAGGGCGATGATGTCAAGATTTTGCCTTACGATCAGATTCTCACCTTTCACGGCAGGTCCGGCGAGTGATACCACGAAATTAACCTCGTCGGGATGGGTGGCGGCGTTGATGAAAGCAATTGAGCCACCCTCGCTATGTCCGAGCAGTCCGGTGCGGGTGGTGTCTGTTTCAGGCCGGGAGCGCAGATACCGCAGTGCCGCCATGGCGTCGGCGGCATTGTCGAGGGTGGTTTCCTGTCCCGACGCGGCAGAGCTTTCGCCTGCTCCGCGGTCGTCGTAGCGCAACACAGCTATTCCGGCACGGGTGAGATAATCGGCAATTACGGCAAAAGGCTTGTGGCCGAGTATTTCCTCGTCGCGGTTCTGCCTTCCGCTGCCGGTGATGAGTACCACGGCGGGATATCCGGCCTTCCTGAATGACCGCATGGCAGGCAGGGTTAACGTGCCGGCAAGTGTGATATCGCCATTATTGAATGAAACTTCCTCCTCGCGGTATAAGAAGGGTGGCCGCGGGGTCTGCGGTCGGTCAGGGACAAGGTCGTCGGCCGTGCCTCGTGTCAGGTCGAGCGGTACGGGCATGCCTTGAAAGAAAGTTCCGGCAAGCCGGGTATCATCATCGCTCAGCCGTCCTTCAAATGAAGCGCCGAGGCTGCTCAGGGCGAGGTAGACGGAGCGCCCGTCTGGTGCCACTGCCACGCTGTCGCATGGTATTCCCCATGCTCCCTGTAACGGCGATGACAGGGTGGCCTCAGTGGATGAAATGATATTAAGCACCACCGGCAGTTGCCCCATGAGCGAACCTTTCCATATGCCGGTCACAGACTGTGCTGCAGCCGCGGCTGCGAGCACACATATAAGCGGGAGAAGAAATAAACGTTTCATCCGGCAAAATTACAAACTGGTTCCTTAGGATGATGAGATAATTAAAGAATTTTTTGCTTTTCGTGAAAAAAAATTGTAATTTCGCACCGTATAACAAGTAGAAAACCTGACCGGAATATAACCTTGGAATATATCTAAAACCATATAGATTACATTTAACCAATTATGAGCAAAGAAAAAAAATTCTTGACCTGTGATGGTAATCAGGCCGCCGCACATGTATCATACATGTTCTCGGAAGTTGCCGCTATCTACCCCATCACTCCGTCGTCGACCATGGCTGAATATGTCGACGAATGGGCTGCAGCAGGACGTAAAAACATCTTCGGCGAGACAGTTCTCGTGCAGGAGATGCAGTCAGAAGGCGGTGCAGCCGGTGCCGTACACGGTTCTCTTCAGGCCGGCGCGCTGACTACCACCTACACTGCTTCGCAGGGCCTCCTGCTGATGATCCCCAACATGTACAAGATCGCCGGTGAGCTCCTCCCCACCGTGTTCCACGTGTCGGCTCGTACACTCGCAAGCCACGCTCTGTCGATCTTCGGTGACCATCAGGACGTAATGTCGGTGCGTCAGACCGGCTTCGCCATGCTTGCCGAAGGCAGCGTGCAGGAAGTGATGGACCTCGCAGGTGTAGCCCACCTCGCCACTATCAAGTCGCGCGTTCCTTTCGTAAACTTCTTCGACGGCTTCCGCACCTCTCACGAGATTCAGAAGGTTGAGGCTATGGATCAGGATGATCTTGCTCCTCTGCTCGACCGTGAGGCTCTCGCCGACTTCCGCGCCCGCGCTCTCAATCCCGAGAAGCCCGTTGCCCGCGGTATGGCTGAGAACGGTGACGTATTCTTCCAGCACCGCGAATCGTGCAACCGCTACTACGACGCCGTGCCCGAGATCGTTGAGGAATACATGAAGGAAATCACCCGCATAACCGGTCGCGAATACGGCCTCTTCAACTACTACGGCGATCCCGAAGCTGACCGCGTGATCATCGCTATGGGTTCGGTAACTCAGGCCGCTCAGGAAGCTATCGACTATCTCCGCGCCAAGGGCGAAAAGGTAGGTCTCGTTTCTGTACACCTCTACCGTCCCTTCTCGGCCAAGCATTTCCTCGCTGCAGTGCCCAAGACTGCTAAGCGCATCGCTGTGCTCGACCGCACCAAGGAACCCGGTGCCAACGGCGAACCCCTCTATCTCGACGTCAAGGACTGCTTCTACGGTCAGGCCGATGCCCCCGTTATCGTAGGCGGCCGCTACGGTCTCGCTTCGAAGGACACCACTCCCGCTCAGATCCTTTCGGTATTTGAAAACCTCGCTCTCCCCGAGCCCAAGAATCACTTCACCGTAGGTATCGTCGATGACGTTACTTTCACTTCGCTCCCCATGAAGGAAGAGCTCGCTCTCGGCGGCGACACTTTCGAAGCCAAGTTCTACGGCCTCGGTGCCGACGGTACTGTGGGTGCCAACAAGAACTCGGTTAAGATCATCGGTGACAATACCGACAAATACTGTCAGGCTTACTTCGCCTACGACTCCAAGAAGTCAGGCGGTTTCACCTGCTCTCACCTTCGCTTCGGCGACCAGCCCATCCGCTCCACTTATCTGGTGACCACTCCCAACTTCGTGGCATGTCACGTGCAGGCTTACCTCCACATGTATGACGTTACCCGCGGTCTCCGCAAGGGCGGTACATTCCTTCTCAACACTATCTGGGAAGGTGAGGAGCTCGCCAAGAATCTTCCCAACAAGGTGAAGAAATATCTTGCCGACAACGACATCACCGTTTACTATATCAACGCTACCAAGATCGCTCAGGAAATCGGTCTGGGCAACCGCACCAACACCATCCTCCAGAGCGCATTCTTCCGCATCACCGAGGTTATCCCCGTAGATCTCGCCGTAGAGCAGATGAAGAAATTCATCGTGAAGTCTTATGGCAAGAAGGGTCAGGATGTGGTCGACAAGAACTATGCAGCCGTTGACCGCGGTGGCGAATACAAGCAGCTCCCCGTTGATCCCGCATGGAGCAACCTCACTCCCGAGGCTCCCGCCGAGAACAACGATCCCGAGTTCATCAACAAGATCGTGCGTCCCATCAACGCTCAGGACGGCGACCTTCTCAAGGTATCTGACTTCGTAGGTATCGAGGACGGCACATGGCATCAGGGCACTGCCGCTTACGAGAAGCGCGGTGTGGCTGCTTTCGTTCCCGAATGGCTCGAAGAAAACTGTATACAGTGTAACAAGTGTGCGTTTGTTTGTCCTCACGCCGCTATCCGTCCCTTCCTCCTTACTGAAGAGGAAGTTGCCAAGGCTCCCTTCGGCGCTGCCGGCACCATCCCCGCACTCGGTCCTCAGTTCAAGGGCATGCACTTCATTCAGGCTGTCGACGTTCTCGACTGTCTCGGCTGCGGTAACTGTGTTGCCGTATGTCCCGGCAAGAAGGGCGTGAAGGCTCTCGAAATGAAGCCCCTCGAAACCCAGCTCGACGTTCAGAAAGACTGGGATTACTGCGTTGCCAGCGTTTCATCGAAGCAGACTCTCGTCGACACCAAGAGCAATGTGAAGAACTCTCAGTTTGCCACTCCGCTCTTTGAATTCTCCGGCGCTTGCTCGGGTTGCGGTGAAACTCCCTACGTGAAACTCGTCAGCCAGCTCTTCGGCGACCACGAAATGGTAGCCAACGCAACCGGTTGCTCGTCGATCTACTCAGGCTCAGTTCCTTCAACTCCTTATTGCACCGACGCTGCCGGTCACGGTCCCGCTTGGGCCAACTCGCTCTTCGAGGACTTCGCTGAATTCGGTCTCGGTATGAAGATCGCCAACGAGAAGATGACCGAGCGCGTAACCGAGCTCATGAAGGCCGCTCTCGCTTGCGACAAGTGCTCGGCTGAGATCAAGGCTCTCGCTCAGCAGTGGCTCGACAACGCCGACAATGTAGCCGTGACACGCGAAGTTGCCGAGAAGATCGTGCCTCTATGCGAAGCTTGCGGCTGCGATATCTGCAAGGGTATCCTCGCTCACAAGAACTTCCTCACCAAGAAGTCGCAGTGGATCATCGCCGGTGACGGTGCCGCTTACGATATAGGTTTCGGTGGTCTCGACCACGTGCTTGCTTCGGGCAAGAATGTAAACGTGCTCGTGCTCGACACTGAGGTTTACTCCAACACCGGTGGTCAGGCTTCGAAGGCTACTCCTCTGGGTGCTATCGCCAAGTTTGCCGCTTCCGGTAAGCGCATCCGCAAGAAAGACCTCGGTCTCATCGCTTCGACCTACGGTTACGTTTACGTGGCTCAGGTGGCTATGGGCGCTGACAATGCTCAGACTCTCAAGGCATTCCGCGAAGCTGAGGCTTACGACGGTCCTTCGCTCATCATCGCTTACTCGCCCTGTATCAACCACGGTATCCGCGTAGGTATGGGTCACGCTCAGGAAGAGCAGCAGAAAGCAGTTGAGTGCGGTTACTGGCACCTCTGGCGCTACAATCCCGCTCTCGAGGACGAAGGCAAGAACCCCTTCACTCTCGACAGCAAGCAGCCCGACTGGGATAAGTTTGAAGACTTCCTCAAGGGTGAGGTACGCTACGCTTCAGTCATGAAGCAGTATCCCGCCGAGGCAGCCGAACTCTTCGCTGCAGCCAAGGCTAACGCACAGTGGCGTTACAACAACTACCGCCGTCTGTCGCAGCAGCAGTGGGGTGTTGATCCCGAAGTAGGCAATCTGCCCAAGTAATCACGTTTCAATCTCATAACCGAGCGGGCGAGGTCGCAAGACCCCGCCCGCTTTCGATTTGTAGATATGTCGTAGTAATGTATGGAGCGGGTGTCGCTGACCCTCGCCGGCGGCGAAAATATGATGCGAAATCCATGCGACCCGGAGGGTCAGCCATCTTTGTAGCCCCGGGTGCTCGTCACCCGGGGTAGCATGACAATATCCAATCCAACCTCGGGGAGGTTGAACTATGCTGTATCGAAGTTACAATTTTGTATCTCCGGGAAACATCGCAAAGCGATGTCCCTACGTCTGATACTCAGTTACTTATGCCGTAGTGGGGAATAGGGAGATTTAAAGTGGAGAATGATATGCGCTAACGTATTTTTTCAATTTTGAATTCTCCATTCTAAATTCTCCATTCTAAATTCTCCATTTTAAATTCTCCATTCTTCTATAAAAAACTGAGGGCGGTGCCGGATGGCGCCGCCCTCGGGGTGATTATCAGGTTGGGGCTGATTATTCGGGACGCTTGGTGCGCTTGCCGTAGCCGTAGGCAGCGTCAGCACCGAGTTCTTCCTGAATGCGGAGGAGCTGGTTGTACTTGGCCATACGGTCAGAGCGGCTTGCCGAACCGGTCTTGATCTGGCCGGCGTTGGTGGCAACTGCGATGTCGGCGATAGTGGCATCTTCAGTTTCACCCGAGCGGTGAGAGATAACGGCGGTGTAACCGTTGCGCTGAGCGAGCTCTACGGCGCGGAGGGTTTCGGTGAGTGAACCGATCTGGTTAACCTTCACGAGGATAGAGTTGGCGCAGCCTTCTTCGATACCGCGCTTGAGATACTTGACGTTGGTAACGAAGAGGTCGTCACCTACGAGCTGGCAGCGGTCGCCGATGAGGTCGGTGAGCACCTTCCAGCCTGCCCAGTCGTCCTCGGCCATACCGTCCTCGATAGAATCGATGGGGTATTTTTCAACGAGCTCTTTGAGGTACTGAGCCTGCTCTTCGCTGGTGAGCTTCTTTCCGTTGGGTTCCTTGGGAGTACCGTTGTTGAGCTGAGCGTAGTTGTAGATGCCGTCTTTGTAGAATTCCGATGAAGCGCAGTCGAGACCGATGGTCACGTCCTTGCCGGGAACGTAGCCGGCAGCTTCGATAGCCTTGATGATTACGTTGAGGGCGTCTTCAGTACCGTCGAGAGCGGGAGCGAAACCACCTTCGTCACCAACAGCGGTAGAGAGGCCGCGGTCGTGGAGCACTTTCTTGAGGTTGTGGAATACCTCGGTGCCCATGCGGATACCTTCCTTGAAGCAGCAAGCGCCGATAGGACGGATCATGAATTCCTGGAAGCAGATGGGAGCGTCGGAGTGAGCGCCGCCGTTGATGATGTTCATCAT
>JAIDUB010000075.1 GCA_029060405.1 Duncaniella sp.
TGGTGTAGCTTGACAGACCCACGGGAGTAGACCTCGATTTCTGTGCTGAGGTTTCCGATAAGATTAACGAATCCTTTGACCGCGACAAGGAGGACTACAGCCTTGAAGTGGGAAGTTCATCGCTCACGGCTCCTTTTAAAGTTGCCGGACAGTGGGAAAAGAACATAGGCAATCAGATCGAGGTATTTACCAAAGACGGAAAGAAGATCGTAGGGACTCTTTCATCTTGGACACCCGAGAAATTTGTCCTTACCGTCACCCGAAAGGTGAAGGACCCCGAAAAGAAGCGCCCGGTTATGACCGAGGTAGCTGAGGAATTCACTCCCGATCAGGTGCGCGAGGCTTGCTATCACATTGATTTTAAATAAGAATAAAATAATAACCAACTCATATACATTTAATCTGCAATATGGCAAAAAAAGAAGAAGCTCCCAATATGGTGGAGCGCTTTGCGGAATTTAAGGAACTGAAAAATATCGACAAGACCACTATGGTAAGTGTGCTTGAAGAGTCATTTCGCAACGTGTTGGCCAAGATGTTTGGAACCGACGAGAATCTTGACGTGATCATGAACCCCGATAAGGGCGACGTTCAGATTCTTCAGAATCTCGAAGTGGTGCCCGACGGTGAAGTGAAGAATCCCAATCTTGAGATATCGCTCTCCGATGCCCGCGCCGACGAGGATCCCGACGTTGAGATAGGTGAGGAGCACACAAAGGAAATTTTCTTCGAGGACTTCGGCCGTCGCGCCATCCTCAATCTCCGCCAGACTCTCCAGTCAAAGATTCTTGACCTCCAGAAGGAAGCTATCTATGCCAAGTATAAGGAACTTGAAGGCAAGCTCGTGAGCGGCGAGGTATATCAGACATGGTCGCGCGAGACACTGCTGCTCGACGATGACAAGAATGAACTTCTTCTTCCCAAGAGTGAGGCTATCCCCGGCGACTTCTTCCGCAAGGGTGAGACAGTGCTGGCCGTGATTTCAAATGTTGACAACAAAAACAATAATCCCAAGATTACCGTATCGCGTGTGAGCGATCTTTTCCTCCGCCGTCTTTTCGAGCGTGAGGTGCCCGAGATTCACGACGGACTCATCACCATCCGCGCCGTGGCCCGTATTCCCGGCGAGCGCGCAAAAATTGCCGTGGAGAGCTACGATGACCGTATCGATCCGGTAGGCGCTTGTGTGGGTGTGAAGGGATCGCGTATCCACGGTATCGTGCGCGAGCTCCGCAACGAGAATATCGACGTTATCAACTATACCGCCAATCCCTCGCTTTTCATCCAGCGTGCGCTCAGCCCCGCAAAAGTTTCGAGCATCCATATCGATGAGGCTGATAAGAAAGCCGAGGTGTTCCTGCATCCCGATGAAGTATCACTCGCTATCGGTAAGGGCGGTCTTAACATCAAGCTTGCATCGATGCTTACCGGTTATGTGATCGACGTATACCGCGAATCGGCCGAGACATTTGACGAAGATATCTATCTCGATGAATTCAAGGATGAAATCGACGGATGGGTAATCGACGCCCTCAAGGAGATTGGTTGCGTAACCGCAAAGAATGTGCTCAACACACCCCGACAGGAACTTATCGACAAGGCCGACCTTGAGGAAGATACTGTCGACAATGTCATCAATGTGCTCAAGGCAGAATTTGAGGACGAGGATGATGAAAATGAAGTAGAAGAAGAAGGTTAAGCATCGGGAGTTCTAACAACACCTATCCTCCTACCTCCCGCACAGTAGAGCGATGATGCATTAGAACATCTTATTACTGACAATCTTCATGCCTCCGGTCACCCTGCTGTCGGGATGTAAGCCGATAGTTGAACCCCTCCCTCCGCTCCGCAGGAGCTATTAATCAACATTCTTCGAAAAATATTCTGAACTTTTACAATCATATATGGCGAGAATAAAAATAAGTCAAGCAGCTAAAGAATTTAATATTTCTATATCCACCGTCGTGGAGCAACTTGCCAAGAAAGGCGTGACCATCGACGGTAATAATCCCAACACGCGTCTCGACGAGAATGCCTATAATATTCTTGTGGAGCAATTCCAGCCCGAGCGTGCGCGCCAGCGTGCCGCTCAGCCTCAGGCTCCCAAAGGACCGGAACCCGCCAGACCGGTTCTTGACCCCGTGCACCACACCACAGCTCAGGTGCCCCGCGTGGTAGGTAAAATAGAGCTCGACAAGCATGGTGAGCCTGTGAGACCCAAGCCGTCACCTGCTGTTGAGGAACCTGCGGCTCCCGCCAAAGTGGAGACACCGGCGGCCAAGGCTCCTGAAGTTAAGACTGAATCTGAAAAGAAGCCCGAGTTCGAGCCCAAGAAAGAACCGGTAGCTGAAAAGAAGCCCGAGTCCGTTGCAAAGAAGCCCGAGCCTGCTCCCGCTCCGGTGGAAAAGCCCGTGGAGGTTAAGAAGGAAACACCCGTTGAAACCAAGAAACCTGAGAAGCCGGCTCCCGCACAGGTTGAGAAAGCTCCTGTGGAGAAGAAGCCCGAACCGAAGGTAGATGAGAAGCCCGATGCTCCGGCAGCCCCCGAGGAGCCTGAAGTGTTCACGCTCAAGACCACTCCCACTGTTGTTGCTCCTAAGGTCGTGGGTCATATAGATCTTGCCGCTCTCAACCAGTCGACCCGTCCCAAGAAGAAATCCAAGGAAGAACGTCGCAACGAGCGCGTGGCCAAGGATCGTCAGGGTCAAGGTGGCGCAGCTTCGGCTACAGGCGATAAGAAAAAGCGCCGCCGCATCTCGGGTAAGGAAAAAATCGATATCGAAAAGGCCGGTAACGACCGCAGCAACACCTATACTACAGGAGGTAATAACTCCGGTTCAAATGGCGGTAACCAGCGCCGCGGCGGTGACCGCGACGAGCGCCAGCGCGGCGGTAAGGACCGCGGCAAACGCCAGCAGCCCGCCCATGTGGAAGTGAGCGAGGTAGATGTACAGAAGCAGGTAAAAGAGACTCTTGCCCGCCTCACCCATAAGGATAAGGCGCAGAAGAAGGGTGCAAAGTGGCGCAAGGAAAAGCGTGAGGCTTTCGCTTCGCGTGCTACTGAAGCCGCCATGCAGGAAGCTGCCGAGAGCAAGACCCTCAAACTTACCGAATTCGTTACTGCCAATGACCTTGCCGTGATGATGGACGTGCCTGTCAACAATGTCATCGCCACCTGCATGAATCTCGGTGTGATGGTTTCGATCAATCAGCGTCTCGATGCCGAGACTATCAATATCGTGGCGGAGGAATTCGGCTTTACAACTGAGTATGTTTCGGCTGAAGTGGTCGAGGCGATACAACAGGAAGAAGATACCGAGGATCAGCTCATGGCTCGTCCGCCTATCGTAACCGTGATGGGTCACGTGGACCATGGTAAAACTTCGCTGCTCGACTATATACGTAACGCCAACGTGATTGCCGGCGAGGCCGGCGGTATCACCCAGCACATCGGTGCTTATAACGTGAAACTGCCCGACGGACGTCGCATCACGTTCCTCGATACTCCCGGTCATGAGGCCTTTACAGCAATGCGTGCACGCGGTGCCAAGGTGACCGACCTCTGTATAATCATAGTGGCTGCCGATGACAACGTGATGCCCCAGACCATCGAGGCTATCAATCACGCATCAGCCGCCGGCGTTCCTATCGTTTTTGCCATCAACAAGATTGACAAACCTTCCGCCAATCCCGATAAGATCAAGGAAGAACTCGCCCAGATGAACTATCTCGTGGAGGAGTGGGGCGGTAAATACCAGTCGCAGGATATTTCAGCCAAGAAGGGTATAGGTGTCGAGGAACTCATGGAGAAAGTGCTCCTCGAGGCCGAGCTGCTCGACCTGAAGGCTAATCCCGAGCGCAACGCCACCGGTTCCATCATCGAGTCGTCGCTCGACAAGGGTCGCGGCTACGTCGCTACCGTGCTCGTGCAGAACGGTACGCTTCGTCAGGGCGATATAATACTCGCCGGTACACACTACGGAAAAATCAAGGCTATGTTCAATGAGCGTAACCAGCGCATCACCGAGGCCGGTCCGGCTACTCCGGCACTCATACTCGGTCTTAACGGTGCTCCCACGGCCGGTGATACATTCAACGTGATGGATACCGAGCAGGAAGCCCGCGAAATAGCCACCAAGCGTGAGCAGCTACAGCGTGAGCTCGGTCTGCGCACCAACAAGCGCACTACCCTCGAGGAGATCGGACGTCGCCGCGCCATCGGTAATTTCCATGAGCTCAATATTATCGTCAAGGGTGACGTGGACGGTTCGATCGAAGCCCTTTCCGACTCTCTTATCAAGCTGTCGACCGAAGAAATCAAGATCAATGTGCTGCATAAGGCCGTGGGTGAGATTTCCGAGAGCGACGTGACGCTTGCATCGGCTTCCGACGCCATCATCATCGGTTTCCAAGTACGTCCTTCACAGGCTGCCCGCCGTGCCGCCGAGCATGAGGGCGTGGAAATTCGTCTGTACTCCGTCATCTATCAGGCTATCGAGGAAGTGAAGGACGCTATGGAAGGCATGCTTGCTCCGGAGATCAAGGAGGAGGTAATCGGTTCGGCCGAAGTGCTCCAGACGTTCCATATTTCCAAAGTGGGAACTATTGCCGGTGCTATCGTGCGTGAAGGCCGCATCAAGCGCAGCTGTAAGGTGCGTCTTATCCGCGACGGTATCGTGCGCTATACCGGTGAACTCGGTTCGCTCAAGCGCATGAAGGACGATGTAAAGGAGGTTACCTCAGGTTATGACTGCGGTCTCAGCATTGCGGGTTACAATGATATCCGCGAGCACGACATCGTCGAGGCGTTTGAGGAAGTGGAAGTTAAGAAGTCTCTGTAATCCCGTTGCCATGGCACTCGCCGTAGTGGGACTCGGCTCCAATATCGGCCACCGCCGCTCGAATATCGAGAGGGCGGTGGCTCTCATTTCCGCGTTACCTGAAGTGAAGAATTTCCGGTGCTCATCGTTGATAGAGACTGAGCCGTGGGGGTTTGACTCAGGCAACAGATTCATTAATGCCTGCGTCGCGTTCGATACCGACATTCAGCCGCTGGAGCTGTTTGACCGTCTCCGGAATATTGAAAGGCATATCAGCGCAGCCTCCCATCGCGATGCCTCGGGTGCTTATATCGACAGAATTATCGACATCGATTTTATAGCCTATGATACATTGCGGCTTTCGACTCCCCGGCTCATTCTGCCACATCCACGGGCCGCTGAAAGAGATTTCGTCATGATACCGTTTGATGAAATAGCGCCTGCTTTATGTGTTAAAATCAAGGGTATGTTTACGGATAATTGCTCCTGACCGACGTATAAATGCTAAATTCTGACACATGAGAACTCTGCGAGGTATATGTGGAAATAAATGATTATCTTTGCATTACAAATAATCATCCATTCTACCTTCTCTCTATGGGTATTGAAAATAAATCACGTGTCGTAATCATCGATGACGATCCCCGATCGGTAACGCGACTTACTGAAATGTTACATTCCTACAATGACCTTGAAATCGTAGGAACTGCGGGGAATGCTTCTGACGGACGACGGATTATCAATGAAAAACATCCATCCCTGATATTTATTGACATAGATCTGCCCGACGGCAACGGACTCTCTTTCTCGCAGGAAATTGCGTCGTCCGACGATATGCCTTATATAGTGATGTATACCGCCTATTACGACAAGTATGCAACCGACGGGAGAGCATTTCACAGTGGCGAGAGCGACTATCTGTTGAAGCCCGTCGATCTGTGTGAGCTCGACAAGACGGTGCAGAGGTATAGGTTCAGCCGGAATCCCGAGCGGCATGGCTTTCAGGATCGCAGGTTGACGGTATCTTCGTCTGACAGCAGCGACCGCATTATTGTGGCTATGACTAAGGTTACATCCGAAATCCGAGTCCTTCACATTTCCGATATCGGATACTTCTGCTACAACTCCCAGCGTAAGGTATGGGAGGCGGTGACACGTGACAATACAGTGGTATCGCTTCGCAAGACTACGTCGGCCAGCGATATTCTCAATTACTCGTCAAGACTCGTTCAGACTCACCAGAGTTATATCGTCAATCTCGATTATGTGGTGCTTATCGGTAAGACACGTGTAAACCTTGCGCCGCCGTTTCACGAAGCCGAAGTGCTTGTAGGCCGCATATATTTCAAGAATCTCCAGAGCCGCTTCACATTCCTGTAATAGAGTTTATTGCTGGAAGTGGGAAATGAGGTGCTTGTAGAAAACATGTCCTTTACGATAAGGATCTCCTACGCAATCTTTACCAGAGAACTCCGAAATGTATTCTGTGCTCTTCAATGGCAGTTGCTTAGTAGTAAACATTATTTTGTTTTCGTAGGTTAAAGCATCAAATTCGCGGATGTCACTTTCAGTGCATAGGTTCTGTTGCATACCTACGATAAGCAATCGGTTAAAATTCACTCGTGAGGCTCTTCTGTACCATTTTTCTGAAGCTTCTTTCTCAGAATAATAGTGTAAGAAATGTATCTCAACCTTTCCATCTAGTAATCCAATCGGATACCAATGACTCCATGCAGCCCGTCGCTCATCGCCGATAGGATATTTTGAATGTTCCACAAATTCAATTTTGGCTTCGGAAAGATAATATCTCAGATTCTTTAGAAATTCAATGTAATCAGGATACATAAAATACAATCCTAGAGTGGGAGAATTGTATTCCATGTCGAAATCCTGCATTATTCTTCCGGCAAAGCAATTTGAACTGATAATTGAAAACCCGTTAAGATCATCTGCCTTAGCTTTGTAATCACAGTATAAATCTAAAAGACACTTTTTAAGTGGTGTTAATAATGGTTTTCGCCTGGTGTCGCAAATTATATTGACGATTTTGGTATAAATAGGTTTTACCGCATTAAAGATCCACGAGCCTTTTATTTTCATAATTACAGTTGTTAAAAATTACGCCCGACAAAATAATATTTGTCGGGCATGAATTTCTTTATTTATGTTTTAGAAGGGGAGATCGTCGTTGCTGCTGGGGGTGAGGTCGGGAGCAACGGTGGGAGGGGGCACGGGTGCACCCTGAGCCTGAGGATAACCGCCGGGCATCTGGGGAGCCGGTCCACCTGCGGCGGGAGTGCCCTGACCTACTTTCTCGGCTTTCCAAGGACGAATCTCAACATACCAACGACCGTTATATTCGCGAGAGTCGATGTCAAAACTTAGAGTGATCTGATCGCCCACATTGAGAGGATACTGATCGGCGCGGTCACCGAAAAAGCTGAAATATACTTTTTTAGGATATGTCTCCTGAGTCTCGAGTACATATTCGCGCTTGCGCCATGCGTTTCCGGCACGTGAGGTACCTGATACTTCGGGGAGGGCGATAATGATTTTACCGGTTACTTCCATGTTGAGAGTTATATGAGTTTAATAATATTAGTCAATAAAAAAGGATTGACGGGGCTGTTCCTCCTGTCAATCCGGAAGCGTGATGAGTGAATCGAGGGGGATTCGAACCCCCGACCGTCTGCTTAGAAGGCAGATGCTCTATCCAGCTGAGCTATCGATCCGGCTTGAGCTGATTTTTTTGTGATGCAAAGGTAGTGAATTGCCCCGAAAAAATCAAGCCTTTTCCCCCGAAAAATCATTGAAAAAAAGAAGACCGCGCTTCACAGCGCAGCCTTCGGATTGGGGATTATAAATAAGGGAGTTGGAAATGCTTTATTACATGTTCATGCCGCCGTCGACCTGAATTACCTGACCTGACACATACGAAGAGAGATCAGATGCGAGGAATGTAGCGACATTGGCGATATCGTCGACCTGACCGGCACGACGCAGAGGAATCTTGTTGGCCCACTCTTTGCGTACCTCCTCGGGGAGGGCGGCTGTCATGGCAGTCTCGATGAAACCGGGAGCGATGGCGTTGGCACGGATGCCGCGCGAGCCCACTTCCTGAGCGATACTCTTGGCAAGAGCGATAAGACCAGCCTTGGATGCGGCGTAGTTGCTCTGACCGGCGTTGCCGTGTACACCTACTACCGATGCCATGTTGATGATCGAGCCCGAGCGATGACGCATCATGATGGGGAGAACAGCGTGGATGAAGTTGAAGGCGCTCTTGAGGTTGACGTTGATAACGGCATCCCACTGAGCCTCGCTCATGCGCATCATAAGGCCGTCTTTGGTAATACCTGCGTTATTTACGAGGATATCGATTGAGCCGAAGTCGTTCTTTACGTCAGTGACTACTGTTTCGGTCTGCGCGAAATCAGCAGCGTTGGAAGCATAGCCTTTGGCCTTCACTCCGAGAGCTTCGAGCTCTTTTTCGGTGGCTTCCATATTTTCGTCGCGGTTGAGGTCAGTGAATGCGATATTAGCTCCTTCCGAAGCGAATTTCAAGGCTATAGCCTTGCCGATACCGCGTGATGCTCCTGTGATGAGCGCGGTCTTTCCTTCGAGTAATTTCATTGTTTCTTTTGAAGTTGTAATGATGTATACTTTTTAAGAAACGTTGAAGTATTTTTAATATTGTGTGAGATGGAAAAATTTGTTACAGATATTTTTCATCAGTAACCTGAAGGCGGTCGTCGAGAGTGAAAATCCGCGGCCGGCCCGTGGGAATTTCCTCGTTCATTATCTGCTCGGGGGTGAGATGGAGTAGCATCATGACGAGTGCGCGCAGCGAGTTGCCGTGGGCCGCCACGATCACCGTATCGTAAAGCCGCAATGTCGGAGCGATTTTTTCTTCCCAACACGGATATACACGCTTTATGGCGTCGCGCAGCGACTCGGTGAGCGGCAGCTCGTCGGGCGACAATATGGAATACCGGTCATCATTGCCGGGATAACGCGGGTCATCGGTGGTGAGGGCGGGGGGCTCCACATCATAACTCCGGCGCCATAGTCTTACCTGTTCATCGCCATATCGCTTGGTCGTTTCGGCTTTGTTGAGGCCTTGAAGCGCGCCATAATGACGCTCGTTAAGATGCCAGTCTTTTTCCACAGGTATCCACAGGCGGTCCATCTCACCGAGAGCGAGGTGGAGTGTGTTGATTGCCCGGCTAAGGTAGGATGTGAAGCCGTATTGCGGATACAATCCGGCGTCCTTGATCAAGCGACCGGCATTGCGTGCCTCCTCACATCCTGCGGGAGTGAGGGCTACATCGGTCCAGCCCGTAAAGCGATTTTCGAGATTCCATTGGCTCTGCCCGTGGCGAAGGAGTATCAGCTTTTTCATAATTACTGTTTTTATTATTAACGCATGGGGCTGGAGATTGGTTGAAAAATAAAGTTGCACATCCCGCAGCGGGGACATGCAACCTGAATTCTTTAATATGTGTCGGGAATTATTGTCCCAGATAAGTCTTCAGCAGACGGCTCTTCTGACCTTTCAGGCGGCGGATGGCTTTTTCCTTGATCTGACGCACGCGTTCGCGGGTGAGATCGAATTTTGCGCCTATTTCTTCGAGGGTCATTTCTTGGCAGCCTATGCCGAAGAACATTTTGAGAATGTCGCGCTCGCGCTCGTGAAGTTGCTTAAGGGCACGGTCAACCTCCTTGGCGAGTGATTCCTGAGTAAGGGTCGCATCGGCCATGGGGGAATCATCGTTGGTGAGCACGTCGAGAAGCGAGTTTTCCTCTCCTTCAACGAAGGGTGCATCCACCGATACGTGACGACCCGAAACCTTGAGCGTATCAGCAATCTTGTCAACAGGTACTTCAAGACGCTCGGCAAGCTCCTCGGGCGAGGGACGACGCTCGTTTTCCTGCTCAAACTTCGAGAGGGCCTTGCTGATTTTATTGAGCGAACCTACCTGATTGAGAGGAAGGCGCACTATACGGCTCTGCTCGGCGAGTGCCTGAAGAATCGACTGGCGAATCCACCACACAGCGTAGGAGATAAACTTGAAGCCGCGCGTTTCGTCAAATTTCTGAGCCGCCTTGATCAGACCGAGGTTGCCCTCGTTGATAAGGTCGGGGAGGCTCAAACCCTGATTCTGATACTGCTTGGCTACAGAAACCACGAAGCGAAGGTTGGCTTTGACAAGCTTCTCGAGGGCTTTTTCATCGCCCTGATGGATGCGCTGGGCAAGCTCTACTTCCTCTTCCACAGAGATAAGTTCCTCACGGCCAATCTCCTGAAGAAATTTGTCAAGCGACGCACTCTCGCGGTTGGTAATTGATTTTGTAATTTTTAATTGTCTCATTTGCTAAAAAGGCCAAATTAACGTGCAAATTTAAGCATTTTTCCCGACAAAAGCAAGTGTGAAGCGGGATATTAACACTTTTTGTCGCGAAGTCTTTCGGTAGTATAAACGTAAACGCGACTATTTTATTTTTGCGCTTGAATAAAATTCATTACTTTTGCAGAAAGTATAATTTTCATATAAGACCATCATTATCCTTACGATATACTATGCGACGACTTTCGATCGGTTTGGCCGTTTTAACAGCAATGATGCTTTTGCCGCTGTGTGTGGATGCACAGATCATAAAGCGCGCAGGTGAACTGATACAATCGGCTATCGACGACACTCGCTCCGACTCACTTTCGGTAGAGGAAATGATGCGTCGCGATTCCATAAGGTTGCATGAGATGGAACTTGAGCTTCATGAGTTGAAGCTCAATGAGATTGTGCTGCGGTCAGAGCTTGCCGATGCCCTTAACCAAAACCATATAGCCGATTCAATCAAGCTTGCCGAGCAGCGGCAGCGCATTGATTCGCTTCGTGCCATGACGCCCGGTGTGCCCGTGGTGGTGGAGGGTGACACGCTGTTTACGATTTACGCCGCCCGTGGTGGATATTCGGCCGTGGATCGAGCTCAGACCATCGAGGAGACGCTGCTTAAGATAGGTAAAGACCGCCGTATAAGGCGCGATTCGCTGTATATGCTCGACAATGAGAATTACGTCGACGTGATGTATGGCGACAAAGTAATTGTAACCCTTACCGAGCAGGATGCCCTGTGGCAGAGTACCACGCCGGCTGAACTGGCACAGGAATACATGCCGCTTCTTGCCGCTACTATCCATCATCTTAAAGAAGAACACAGTTTTTGGCAATATGCCAAAAGGGCGGGACTCTTTGTGCTTGTTCTGGCTATGCAGTGCGTGCTGTTCAAGCTCATCAACTATCTGTTCCGTCGCCTTCGCCGCCGCATCATATATTTCGGCCGTAACAGGCTGAAGCCGTTTGTAGTCAAGGACTATGAACTTCTTAACACTCGCCGGCTGTGCCGTATGCTCGGCTATGCAGCTAATTTCGTCAGGGTGATCCTGCTGCTGTTGCTGCTCATATTTACCGTGCCTATTTTGTTTGCGATCTTTCCGCAGACCGAAAATCTTGCGCTGCGCATATTCTCTTACATCGTAGACCCGATAGTGATGGTGATAAAGGCGATTGTCGATTATATCCCCAATCTGTTCATCATCATAGTGATATGGACCTGCGTGAGATACATCGTGAAAGGCCTGCGTTACATCGCCGGGGAGATTCAGAGCGAGAAACTGAAGATTTCGGGCTTCTATCCTGACTGGGCAGAACCCACGTTCAATATCATCCGCTTTCTGCTCTACGCCTTCATGATTGCTATGATATATCCCTATTTACCGGGATCGGAATCGGGCGTGTTTCAAGGGATATCGGTATTTGTAGGTCTCATCGTATCACTCGGCTCAAGCACGGTGATATCCAATTTTATCGCCGGTTTCGTGATTACGTATATGCGTCCGTTCAAGGTAGGTGATTTCATCAAAGTCAAGGATACGACCGGCAATGTGATTGAAAAGACGCCGTTTGTCACCCGTCTGCGCACCATCAAGAATGAAATCATCACCATCCCCAATTCATTCATCATGTCGGGCGACACGGTCAACTACAGTGCGTCGGCGCGCACTTACGGGTTGATCATACACACTATGCTCACCATGGGATATGAGACCCCGTGGCGCAAGGTGCATCGTCTACTTATCGATTCGGCGCTCGCCACTCCGGGAGTCCTTAACAATCCGCAGCCGTTTGTGCTCGAAACTGAGCTGAATGATAATTACATGTGTTATCAGATCAACGCCTACATTACCGATGCCGATGCCATGCCGCAGATTACTTCGGATCTCCTCCAGAATATTCAGGATAATTTCCGTGATGCGGGTATCGAGCTTGTTGCGCCGCACTACATATCGGCGCGCGACGGTAATGCATCGAAAGTGCCTCCGCTGATGCAGCGCCGCAGGGATACAGCTGAAGAATAAAAAAAGCAGCTCCCGACGTCGCGCCGGGAACTCCCTTCTCTTGCATGAATGTTAATCAGTGGCATACGTTGAACCGTGTCTTCTTACCGTTGACACGTAGCCTGACTTTAGGGTTGGAGAACTGTGTCAGATGTGGAAAGGTTACGGTAACTTCCGCCACTCCGTCCTTAATCAAGGCATTTACTGAGGTCGCCTTGTATTCCCGGCCTGAAGTTACCAGTTTGACATCGGAGATAGTGTATCGTTTTCCCGGTTGATCGTCGGTGAATATAATGGTTACCTTGCCGTCATAGTTGTTGAAACTTCGACATCGGGGTTTAGCGCAAGCTGCCACGCATGTGAGCAGACACATGATTGATATGATAAGATTCTTCATGATAATAATTGGTTTAAAATCTTGATTTTTCGGAATTACCGGCGCCGGTACCGCGGTAACGGTCGCGGGTGGTGTTGAAGCGGTATTGAAGGGTGAGCATAACCGAGCGGTTGGGGGAGAAGTTTTTCTGTATCAGCTGCACGGCATCGCTGCACAAACGGGCATTTTTGCCTGAAGTATTGAACAGATCTTTTGCCTCGAGAGTGATGCTGAATGAATTGTTGAAAAATCCCTTGTAAATTTTAGCGTTGACATACCACGGTGTATTGGTCATCCTGATATTGTTGTCCCATGCCGGAGTCATCACCTGCGCATCCACATTCAGCCATATATCTAATGGCAAATGGATGGAATTTTGCCATTGAATCATGAATCCCGGGGTATTCATCTTTGTAGGGCGGCCGTTGACAGGAAGAGTAAGCCATTGTTTCATCACGCCGGCATTGACTCTCGGCTGCCATGCTCCCACAGTGAACTGACCTCCGGCAAATGCCGAAAACTCATGCCTGTGGTCAAGATTGGCGGTTTTGATGAGGGTAGCTTCCCCGGAGTGGCCGAATGGCTCGGTAATATGGTACACGCCGTCTTTAAGGTAAGAATGTGACAGTTGCATGTATAAGTTCTTCCATTGAGCCATATATTCCACCGTGTGAATTCTCGTGGGACGGAGGTAGGGATTGCCTGTCTCATAAGTGAGCCTGTTGATGTAGGTAACCGTACCGTCGAGCTGTCCGTAGCCCGGGCGCACGGTCTTGCCGGTGTAGTTTAGCCCCATGTTGACTTTACCCAGACGGGTTGACATACTGAGAGAGGGGAAAAGATTGTTGTATCTTTTGCTCTGATCCTCACGAAGTTTTCCCATTTCATAATAGGCGAATTTCACATGCTCGTAGCGCAGACCTATGCCGATGTTGAACGTGCCGAACTGCTGACTGACGTTGAGAAAAGTAGCCATGTTGCTTTCGTCAACCCTGTTGTCGGCATCGCTTATATCGGTAATATTGGCTGAAAAAAGATTGGATGAACGGGTATCGGCATATTCTTCTCCTACTTCGATTTCACCATGCCATACGGGATAACTTAACACCAACTTTTCGGCCGACATGCGTATGCGGTTGAACGATGACGTGATCACCAAGCGGTCAGTACCGAGCTCGGCTGTCTCGTTGTTGTGAGAATCCTGACGCTGCTTTGTCCACATATAATCGGCATTGAAGTCGATACCGAGTTTCCCCACCGAACCGTTATAGTACAGATTTGCCGAGTGCAGGGGCAGGCCGTTGGAATGGCTGTCCATTTTGGTGTCGATTAGTTCGGTCAACGATCCGTCCTGCCATACCTCAGTGGGAGTGATGCCTGTAACCGAATGGCGGTTCCATCCGCTGCGGTAGTAGGCGCCTATGTTGTGATGCTCATTGATGAGCCACGAAAAACCGATTTTTCCGTTCATGTCATTGTAGCGCTCTTTCCAAGTGGTACGAATCTTTTGCAGATATTTTCCCGACTGAGTTGTAGTCGTCATGTCGTCGGTGCGGTCAGTATAGTTATGGCCATACCACCATCCGTAGTTGGCGAAGATTTCAAGCCCGGCGATACGATACTTCATTTCAACGGAGTTGCCGGTGCGGAAGTCGTGCTGAAAACCGTTGTCGCTGCGGAATGTCCCGCTCCATCCGTCGCCTTTTGGGGGCTTGGTGCGAATCTTTATCACTGATTTTACCTCGGCAGAATAGGCTGCCCCGGGATTGGTTATAACCTCTACATTCTTGATGTCATGCGAATTGAGTTGCTTCAATTCAGTGAGATCGTTGACCTTTCGTCCGTTGATGTATATTTCAGGCGTTCCTTTGCCGAATACTTCGGGGGTGCCCTCGTTGTATATCACCATAGGCACACGTGCGAGCACATCGTTGGCCGTTCCGGCGATGGCGAGTGAACTTCCATCGACACTCGTCACAAGAGCGTTGCCTTTCAGTATGGTAGCGGGACGCGTAGCTTTTACCACTACCTCACCGAGTTCTACGCTTGACGGTGCGAGATGCACCGTAACTGCATCTCCCGACGAAGGTATCGCGACGGATTGACTGTCGTAACCTATTAAAGAGATTGTTGCGGTAAGGTGGCCCGAATTGTCGGTGGTGACAGTGAAGTTACCCGATTTATCGGTAATAGTTCCGGTGACGAAGGTGGAATCACGGTATATGGCTACGTTTACATATTCGAGCGGAGTATCGTTTTCTCCGAGTACCTGACCTGTGATTTCGCGGCCAAGAGCCGTGAATATCGCCGTGAGGGCAATAATAAAAGTAATTGCTTGTTTCATATGTTTCAGCTATAAGTTTATTTGAAATATTTTTTCAGTTTGATGAGAGCGTCGATAATGTCGATGCCGTCAGAGGTAATACCTTTTTCTTCAAGTTTGTCGCTGACTTTTTGCTTGACGTCGGTGAGAATATGGCCGTCAAGATTCTCCCACGAGTATATTTCCGAGCCGTCGTCGGGTGTGGTAATCCTTGCGTTATGTTCCGTAATTTTACCGGTGGAGTCAGGCGCGTAATAGATTATGACGGCTTGAAATTCGTTGCCGAATGTGCGTGTATCTGACATTCCCACATATTCCGCATCGGGAATCGAGTCAAGATAAGAATATACGGCCTTTTCAATATTCCGGTCGCGCCGGTCGCCTTTACCCATGCCTGTAAAGCATCCTTGTAAAGAGGCTGAAGCCATCAGTAAGAGAATGGCGGGAATGGTGAATTTCTGTTTCATTTCGCATCATGTTTTATGTTTCCGATGATGCAAAATTATGTCTGAACCGATTTTAACTCCAAATATAAAAGTCTTAATACGGGAAATACAACTCACTGAAAATCAGCGGTTGCATTTTCTGAAATTCTTAATTTTAGGGCAGGACGTCTTAACGGGTACTTAATGAGCCATCCCGGCGCGTAAAAATGTCACGATATCCTCTTTCTCGGGTACTCCCAGTTTCTTCCTTATCGACGATTTGCGCACATAGATGGTAGAAGTGGTCTGACCGGTGATCACGCTTATTTCCTTAGTTGAGAATCCGGCTACCATCAGCACTATTATCTGCTCCTCTTTCATGCTGAGCGTGTGTCCGTATCGGTCGTGAAGTTTGGTGTAGAAATCGGAATACAGATTGTCGATTAACTCAAATACGTTTTTCCAGTTTACGAGTTCACCGCCGGTCTCTCCGTCGATCGATGAGATTTTGCGGAGCATCTCGCGGTTTTGCTCGGTGGGAGTCTCGGCTACCATCTTGATAATTCCGAGCTGCTGAATCATTGCGCGGCGAAGTGCCGGGAGATTGGGTGAATCTATGTGAGATACCGGTACCGATTTATATTCGTCGACCATTTTTTGCAGAGCCTCGATGCGTTCCTCGTTATCTCGCTCACGCTGGCGGCGGATTATGATAATCCACGCTGCAACAGCGAGCGATATCAGAGCCGCTATGCCTGTCACGAGAATTATTACCGTCTTGTGTTCGCTCTCGGCCTTGAGGGCAAGTGCACGGCTCTCCTGCCTGAGAGCACCGCGCTCCGACTCCCATTGCGATGCCTGCATGCGGTTGAAGCGTTCACGCTGGCGGTTGTTCAGTCCGTTGACATGCGAAAGCTTCATGCGACCTGATTGCTTGAAGTCGATTATAGCTTTAAGCAGATTGCTGTAGCTGCGGTAATAGGTCTCGTCTTTCCCGCGGAATTTTAATGCGAAACTGTCGGCAATGGCAAGTTCGTAGGTTGCGAGAGGTATGTTGCCGGTGTTAAGGGCATTTATAGCGCGCTGGAGGTGGAGAAGGTCAGACGCACCATTGTCAGGGCCGCCATGTGTGAATATATAATCAATTAATTTTTCACTCTCTGCATATCGGCCAAGTTCGGTAAGTATCTGGCAGCGCTCTACCGACAGCATGAAATGCTTTTCACCCCACTGATGTTTCCCGGCATAATCTATAAGTTCTTCAATTATGTATAGCGCCGAGTCCATCATTTCAGCATTTTCATATGCATAACATAACATATACTTGGCCTCGATCTTTCTGAGCGAATCGGTTTCGAGAGCTTCAAGCCTTTTGGCGTGCGGAATAATTTCCTCACCCTGATACTCCGAAGCCCCGAGTAATGTCCTGATACGTAAAGTTTCCACCATCAATGAATCAGGCGCGTTGTCAAGAGATACGAGAGAATCAAGCAAAGAAATCGCCCCCTGAGTATCGCCTACCCAAAACTTGTAAAAGGCCAGCGCCGTACCGCTGCGCATATCCCTTACTATATCTTTCCCGCGGTAATATTCGTGGGCGAATGTAATCAGGGAGTCGGCTATCAACGAGCGGTTTTTCCGCATGTGTCCCCATGCGCGGAGGTAATGATAATGGGCACGTAGGGAGTCCTCGGTGAGTTCCGAAGGATCAATCTTATCAAGCAATGACAGCGCGCTGTCGGTATCGACCGTGAACAGACGGTCAGCCGCGGCTATTATATCCCGGTGGTATGACTGCGGACGCGAGCACGAAATAATGCCTGCGAGAAGAGTGATGACGAATATTAACTTCGATTTCATTTCACCGCAAACATACAAAAAATATTTCACATCTGTGCATTAGGAAATGAGTTTTGAATAATAGAGGCTTTGTCAAAAATCAAATAGCGCCTGTAGGCGCTGAATTATTCGTAACCGGCGCCGCCGTAGCTCAGCGAAGGCGTCGCCGGTTATCTGATACTTAAGCATGGGCGTCCGCAAGGTCGCCGATTGAATAACTTGTTGATTTACATTACATTCGGCGGCCTATCGGGCGCCTTTTGGATCATTTCCATTTACCCGGCGACGCCTCCGCATAGCTACGGCGGCGCCGGTTACTAATAACTCAATGCCCTGCGGGCATTCTTTTTTAATTTTGAGACAGCCTCGTGTCGTTATCGTCATTATTGCTTTAACTTCTCCAAATCAAGGTCCGGCAAATATTCGTGAATTTTATCGGCCGGGATCGATACCGAGCAACTCCCCGAAGTTATCTCTGTGTTTACTTGCGGTGCGTTCATAAGCTGACCGTTTACAAACAAAGCCAATCTTTTACCGATATTCTCTTGTGTGATCGTTTCCCACTTTTTTGCATCGGCAAACTTAAAGGCTACTTGAATGTTGCCACCATACGACGGCATAGAATTTGCATCGGTTACTTTTACCTTTTCATTTAATATTGGCTCATTCTCATAAGCAACCAACCAAATTCTACCGTCAGCACCGGGTATAGTCCAATCAATAGTCAGATTTTCAGGCTTTACGCCAAGAAGTTTCTGATTTATTGTTGCAGTGTCTGCAACAGTATATATGGCATCAGTATTTACGCCGGTCAAAGAATCATTGAATGACACCGACTTGCAAACGGTTACATTCCATTCTATTCCTTCTACCTTTTCGGTTTTGGTGGTGGATGTATTTCCGCAGGCAATCGCAGTTCCTGCAAGTGCTATGCTAACAAGTAAAGCAGGGAATTTGAGATGTCTTTTCATACAATTAACGTTATCTTTTTCAAGTGCAAAGATAGCGTAATTATTTGGTAAAAAAATATTAGCAGTCATTTTTCATCTCCATTTCTCCACAGGAAAATGAAAAGGAATAATGCCGCGATATAAGTTATCCGAAACAAAATTGCATCTCCACTCATCATGATTATAGAGAATATCTTTAGCTTCGTGAGCGGCAAAGGTTACTCTCAATGCTCGGCTCTCATAATAAATAATCCATTGCCGGAATAGCCCTACTATCAAAAGAACGCTTAACAGGACTATGCCTGATTTTACCGGAAACAATAGTAAGCTATAATAAGAAAGGCCGCAGACCTGAGCGGGTCTGCGGCCTTATGTGAGAGGGTATAGTAGAGATTACTTGTAGTTGAACCAGCGGATGATTTCGCGGATGGTAGGTTTCTTGCCATACATGAATATACCCACGCGGTATATCTTGCCGGCTACCCACACCATTCCTATAAATGAGGCGATAAGCAAGCCGAGCGAAAGCCAAACCTCCCAGCCGGGTATGCCGTAGGGCACGCGCGCCACCATGACCATAGGTGAGGTAAACGGTATTATCGATGTCCAGAAGGCGAGTCCGGAAGTGGGATCTCCGGCTGCAAGCATGGCGAATATTATCGCGAATATTATGGGGAATGTCACTACGGTGGTGAGCTGGCCGGCATCCTGTACATTGTCGACCGACGAGCCTATGGCTGCGAAAATAGCAGCATAGAACAGGAAGCCGGCGATGAGAAATGCCGTCATCGTAGCGAGAAGCTTGAGAATGAAGCCTACATTGGAAAGAAGCAGCACTCCCTGAATGAGATCAACGGTGTCCTGATCACTCACGGCAGCAATATTCCCTGCCTTAACGGCTGCGATATCACTAATGGCGTCGGCCGAAAGCAACGAGGGAAGCACTGCCGGCATCACGAATCCCACGAGTGCTACTATCAACACACCCCATAGCAATATCTGAGTGAGAGCCACAAGACTCACGCCGAGAATCTTGCCCATCATGAGCTGAGCGGGTTTGACCGAAGACACCACAAGCTCGAGCACACGGTTGTTTTTCTCCTCTATGATGCTTGTCATGATCATCTGGCCATAGATGAGGATAAACATGTAGAGGATAAACGACATAGCCACTCCCAGTCCGTAGCTGATACCTGAGCCGAGATTTTCATCATCAGTCTTGTCAGTACGTATCGTGGTCAAGGGCAGATTTACCTCGGCATCGGCTATAATCTTGTCGATGTTTTCGATATTGTAGGATAGCAGGCGCTTGTCTTTCACGATATTGTTGATCTGTCCGGTGATAGCGGCTTCGCGCATCATCGACGACGGACCGTTGGAATAGAGCTTGAGCTGAGCCTTGTCAGATGTCAGCACATTGGCCGGAATCACGAGAACGGCATCAAAATCAGTGCGGGCTGTGGCTGAGTCGAGCGACTCGGTGCAGGGGAAAAATTTCACGTCGTCAAATCCGTGCATCTCCTGAAATACGCACTCCGACTTGTCGATGACAAGAATTTTGGATTCGCCCGTACCTCCGCCCATCACCATGATGAGGGCGGGGAGAACCATCAGAAACACCATCAGCAGGGGCATGAGGATAGTGGTGATGATGAAGCTTTTCTTGGAAACGCGCTCGAGATACTCGCGGCGTATTATGAGGTCAATTTTCGATTTCATTATTCTGCTTTATTGAGGTTGGACTTCTCGACTGCGCGGATAAATATGTCGTTCATCGAAGCGATGCTTTCCTTGAATCCGGCAATTTCTACTGTGGAGTTGATGATGTCGACCGCGCTTCTCACGGTGGCGTCGTCGTTGAGACGGAATAGAAGCGACGGACGACCCTGACCGTCGTTCAGGCCGGGCATGAAATCCGAAGCGAGCGGGGTGAGTGCCTTGATGAGTTCGGGAGTCACGCCATTGTAGGTCACCTCGTAGCGGTTGCCGAAAAATTGGCGGCGTATTTCCTCAACGTTACCGGTAAGGATGTTGCGGCTTTGATTTATGAGCGTGATGTGGTCGCATATCTCCTCGACTGAAGCCATATTGTGGGTCGAGAATATGATGGTCGAACCTTTGTCGCGCAGATTCAGTATCTCGCTCTTGAGCAGATTGGCGTTGATAGGGTCGAAACCCGAGAAAGGCTCGTCGAATATCAGCAGTTTGGGCTGGTGAAGCACAGTCACGATAAACTGCACTTTCTGTGCCATACCTTTGGAAAGTTCCTCCACTTTCTTGTCCCACCAGTCGAGAATGTCGAATTTCTCAAACCATTGGCGCAGGCTGCGGGTGGCTTCGGAAGCTGACAATCCTTTGAGACGGGCGAAAAATACAGCCTGATCGCCCACTTTCATTTTCTTGTAAAGGCCTCGTTCCTCGGGAAGATAGCCTATGTGCTCCACATCGTTCTGCGTGAGTGGGTGACCGTCGAAAGTCACCGTGCCCGTGTCGGGAGCCGTGATGTGGTTGAGTATTCTTATCAAAGTGGTCTTGCCGGCGCCGTTTGGTCCGAGTAGACCGTAGACCGAGCCGCGAGGTATTTCGACGGTCACATCGTCGAGCGCGGTGTGGTTGGCATAGCGCTTCGTGACATTGCGGGCGCTTATGATATAGTCCATGAGAATTATGTATTATATGGTTTGGATTATTATAGAATTATGATTTTCAGTCGATGTTGGCAAGTTCTTCTTTCATCAAGCGTATCTGCTGAGCCAGTCGGGCATTTTTCGCAATGCCTATCACGGCTCCTATCACCACACCTGCCACAAACCCTATGAAAAGCCCTGTATCGTGCTGCTCGTAGAGTACCCAGCCTAAAAATACTATGACCGGGAGGCCAAGACACATACCGATTACGCGGAATGTGCCGCGGAGCGACTCAAGTCTGACTGTGCCGTCAAGTGCGCGTGCCGCCGATGTGCGGGTTATGTCAATGCGGTCAGTTTTCAGCCCGAGTACAAGCTGGAGTATCGCCATAATGAGGAAAAAAGCTGTGGCGGTGATGACGAGCGGATGTGAGAATGTCCACAGCGGAATCAGCAGCAGAGGCGACGCGACACAGAGTACAGCCATACGGTAAAACTGTGTGCTGAGTTTATCGCGTGTCGAGGCTACGAGATGCAGCGCCACACGCTGTTCGATACCCTCGGCCGATGATGCCGGCATTGCGGAGCCGGGGTCGATATTGTTCCAAGTTCGTTTAAGTTCGTCGATAGTCATGGTTCGGTTTGGTTGGCTTTATCGATGAGTTTAAGTTTTATCCGTCGCAGGCGCACTGCGACATTGTTGCGCGACAATCCGGTCATTTCAGCTATTTCGTCGTAGGAATACTCGTCGAGCCACAGGAGTATTATAGCCTTGTCGAGTTTCCCGAGACTGTAGATCATCCGGTACATGGTGCGCAGGTCGTCGGTTTTCGATGAATCCTCGGCGCCCATCTCTGGCACATCCTCAATCGGCGACAAGAGCGACGAGTTGCGGTCGTATCTTCGGAAGTAGGACACGCATGTGTTGATGGCTACGCGATATATCCACGACGACAGTTTCGCCGAGCCTCCGTAGGAGTCGAGACCCTGCCACAGATTGGCGAGCACCTCCTGATAGAGATCCTTGAGATGATTGTCGTCGTTGGCGTACATATAGCAAACCTTCAGCACCATCGCTCGATGTTGCTTCACGATACTCAGGAATTTTTGCTCCTTTTCTATGT